>NZEH01000070.1 GCA_002690375.1 Dehalococcoidales bacterium | reverse complement strand
TTTTCCATCGAGCCTTTTGGAGACAGAACCTATCTGGTCAGGGCCGTGCCGGTTCTGCTTCATGACCAGGATTGGGCGGGAGTGATGAGGGAACTACTGGATTCTCTATCCGGTGGGAATACTGATGATTGGCTGGAAAAGATAGCCATATCCATTGCCTGCCATAGTGCGGTAAGAGCGGGGCAAGTATTAACCGATGACGAAATGCGTGAACTTATCCGACAACTGGAGCCGGTGGCTATGTCTCATACTTGTCCTCATGGTCGACCGACATTAATTCACCTCAGCTCAGCACAACTGAAAAAGGAATTTGGTAGAAGCTAGCTTAATCGGCGGGACTAGCTGATTGCTCTTCAAACGAGTAGTTGGGCGCCAGTCCCCATTCATCTGGTGGCCAGATTGACAGCCAGACTTTGCCGACTATGTTGTCGCGGGGCACTAACCAGCCCTTGTGGGAATCATTGCTATTGTTGCGGTTATCACCAAGGACAAAGTAGTTATCGTCCGGGATATTTGTCTGGCTCAGGGTATAACGGGGAGGCTCTTTGATATAGGGTTCATCCAGAGGCAAGTCATTAACATATACTGTTTCGTCTTTTACCTCTACCGTGTCGCCGGGCAGGGAGATAATACGCTTGATATAGTCGATATTCTGGTTGCCGACGGGTTGCAGTACAATCACGTCGCCCCTTTCCGGTTCATGGAAGTGATAAACGATCTTGTTTACTAGTAGTCGTTGCCTCCAAGAAAAGCTGGGCTCCATACTCGATCCGACCACAATAAAAGTCTGGAATACTGTCTGTAACAGTACCAAGATTACGACGGCCAGTATGACAGTGACTATAATCTCACGGAGAAAAGATCTCACTTATTAAGCTCTTTCTAGGTTTGCTATTAGATTATAACCTATCTACCTTTATCCTGCTAGATGGCACGAGCTTCATTATGGAGCCGGTATTTTCCCTGGCTAAATTGACATGCTGAAAAAGGAATTTGGCCGAAGTTAGTTTACTGGGTAGGGTTAACCAGTTGCTCTTGCAGGGAGTAGTGAGCTACCAGTCCCCACTGACTTGGCGGCCAGATTGATAACCAGGCTTTGCCGACTATGTTTTGACGGGGCAATGTCCAGCCAGTATGGGAATCAAAGGCATCATTTCGGGTGTCGCCGAGGACAAAATATTCGTTCTCAGGTACTATTATCCTGAAGAAAATATAGGTGGGAGGCTCTTTAATATAGGGTTCGTCCAGAGGCAAGTCATTAACATATACGACTCCGTCTCTTACCTCTACCGTATCGTCGGGTAAAGCAATGAGACGTTTGATAATGTCTACTTTGGGGTTGTAGAGCGGGTGAAATATAATTATGTCGCCCCTTTCTGGTTCATGGGAATGATAAGCGATTTTGTTGGTCAGTAACCATTGTCCCCATTGCAAGGTAGGCCCCATACTATCGCCGATTACGGGAAAAGGCTTTACCGTGACTAGTAGCAGCACGATGAGCACGACAATCGGTATGATAGTGCCTAAAACTTTGCGTTTACGGATGAGGGTTCTCATTTATTAGGCTACGCTCTTTCTCTTTTTGGTATAGAATTATAACCTATCGGTCTCTATCTTTCTAGTGTGGGCTCCGATTGGGGTTATGTCTTCTCCACAGGTGGCTCATTGGTCGAATTTGCACTTTTTTGAAAGGAGGTGCTAGAATGACAATAGTATGGACTATATGGAACAGGCACTTTTCCTGGCAAAATTAGCATTAGGGCAGGTTAGTCCTAATCCGGCAGTTGGGGCAGTTGTGGTTAAGAATGAGGTAGTGGTGGGACAGGGTTATACCCAGCCGCCAGGCTCGTGGCATGCCGAGGTATTAGCCCTGAAGCAGGCGAGGGAGAATGCTGGTGGGGGCATAATGTATGTTACCTTAGAGCCGTGCTGCTGCTATGGTCGCACTCCGCCGTGTAGCCAGGCCATCATCACTGCTGGCGTTAACGAGGTTCATTTGGCTATGCTTGACCCGAACCCCCTGGTTTCAGGACGAGGTAAGGATGAACTGGAGAGGGCAGGCATCAAGACTTATGTGGGTGAGCATGAGGATGCCGCCAGGGAGATTAATGAGTCCTACACTCATTTCATTACTAGTGGGATGCCTTTGGTCACCGCTAAATTTGCCGTATCTCTGGATGGGAAGATTGCTACCAAGAGCGGCGATTCTCGGTGGATTAGCAGCGAGGAGTCGAGGAAGTATGTTCATAACCTGCGTTATACCTCTGATGCGGTTATGACTGGAGTGAATACCATTCTTATTGATGACCCTCGTCTTACCTCTAAGTGTAGTGGTAAGGGGGGGGAGGCCAGGAAGCAACCACTCAGGGTAATTGTGGATGGTAAGGGGCATACGCCGTTGACCGCCAGGGTATTTAGTGAACCGGGTAAGACACTGGTGGCACTGGGCCGGTTGACTACGCCGCAGGAGAAAGCAGCCTTTGCTCAGGTTGGCGCAGGGTTACTAGAATTGCCCTCGGCCGGGGAACTGGTAGATTTGGACGGACTACTAAGATCATTAGGCGAACAGAAGATTACCAGCGTGTTAGTGGAGGGTGGTGAGGCTCTCCTTGGTTCACTATTTGACCGTGGGCTGGTAGACAAGGTTATCGCCTTTATCGCGCCTATCATCATTGGAGGTAAGGAAGTCAAAACGGCGGTTGGTGGTAACGGGGTCGATAAAGTGGTAGACTCTTTTAGATTAAAGCGGATTCAGGTCGAGAAGTTTGGAGAAGACTTGATGGTCAGCGGTTACGTTAAGGGGTGAGAATGTTTACCGGGATTATAGAGGAAGTGGGTAGGGTTACTTCGGCATCACCGGGCAAGCTGGTTATGACGGCTAGTCGAGCCGTCCAGGGTGTGGAGCTGGGTGTAAGCATTGCCGTTAATGGAGTATGCCTGACGATAACCAATCTTAATACCAGTTCGTTTGCTGTTGACATAATGTCCGAAACATTAAAGCGGACTAACCTTGGTCAGTTGAAAGCCTGGGATGTAGTTAATCTGGAACGACCTCTAGCCATTGGGGGAGAGTTAGGTGGACATTTAGTTCAGGGGCATATCGATGATACCGGAAGGGTAACCTCTATGATACCAGATGGTGAGGCAGCGATAATTAAGTTTGAAGCCTCTCCGGCGGTGATGCGCTACATAGTGGAGAAAGGTTTTATTGCTGTTGACGGGGTGAGCCTGACCGTGGCGGCTAAAGACATCAGTTCATTTCAGGTTTCGGTGGGTGACTATACCCGTAAGCATACCACTCTGGGTAATCGGCAGGCAGGTGATATGGTTAATCTGGAGGTGGACATTATTGCTAAATATGTGGAGCAGCTTAACCTGTCTGGCAACACAGGTGTAACCCTTGATCTTTTACAGGAGCACGGCTTTTTAGTAAGTTAGTTTATTCTGTTTTCGGTTGGAGGAGACAAGTATGGGGCTGTCAACTATTCCAGAGGCTATCAAGGACTTTAGAGCCGGTAAGTTCGTTATTATCGTTGATGACGAGGATAGAGAGAATGAGGGTGACCTGGCAGTAGCTGCCGAGAAGGTTACCCCGGATGCTATTAACTTTATGGCATTACATGCTAGGGGACTGATTTGCTTGCCAATAGTGGGTGAGCGATTAGATGAGTTGAGGATTCCTTTAATGGTGATGGATAATGACACCAAGTTCTGCACTGCCTTTACCGTCTCTATTGAGGCTAAACATGGGATAAGCACCGGTATTTCCGCAACGGATAGAGCTCAGACCATAAAAACGGTAATTGACCCGGCTACTAAAGCCGATGACTTGGTCCGACCCGGGCATATATTTCCCCTGCGGGCGCGGGGTGGGGGTGTCATGGTGCGGGCGGGGCATACCGAGGCGGTGGTGGATTTAGCCAGACTGGCTGGTCTCTATCCCGCCGGGGTTATCTGTGAGATTATGAATGAGGATGGCTCTATGGCACGGCTACCTCAGCTCGAAGTGATGGCGGAGAAATATGGGATTAAAGTTGTAAGTGTAGCTGACCTTATTGCTTATCGTCGTCGTCACGAAAAGCTGGTACACCGGGTCGCTGAAGCCAAGATGCCAACAAAATATGGCAAGTTTAGGGCTATTGGCTATAAAAGTGATATAGACACTGATGAACAATTAGCCCTAGTGATGGGTGATATATCCACGGAGGAGCCGGTATTGGTTCGAGTCCATAGTGAGTGTGTTACCGGCGATGTATTTGGTAGTCTTCGTTGCGATTGTGGTGAGCAGATTGCTCTAGCCATGCAGACTATTGCTAATGAAGGACGAGGTGTTCTCCTGTATATGAGGCAGGAGGGACGGGGCATTGGTTTCCATAATAAGATTCGCGCCTATGCCCTCCAAGATGAGGGCTTGGATACGGTGGAGGCTAATTTGTGCTTGGGTTTTGCTCCGGACCTTCGGGACTACGGCATAGGGGCTCAAATTCTGGTTGACCTGGGTCTGCACGACATTCGATTGCTCACCAATAATCCGAAGAAGGTAGTAGGTTTGGAAGGTTATGGTCTAAAAGTAGTGGAAACGGTACCATTAATCGTGTCTCCGACGCCGTATAACCAGGACTATTTGAAGACTAAACAGAAGAAATTAGGTCATCTTTTGGAAATAGAGGGAGCTACTGATAATTAAGGTGACTCTATAAGGAGGACATAATGAACAAACATTTTGAAGGTATGCTACTGGGCAAGGGGTTGAAGTTTGGGCTGGTTACTTCTCGTTTTAATGAGTTTATTACTAAGAAGTTGTTTGAAGGGGCACAGGACGCCTTGCTCCGTCACGGTGTTAGTGAGGCCGATATAGAAGTCGCCTGGGTGCCAGGCTCATTTGAAATTCCGCTGATAGCCCAGAAACTGGCTCAGACCAAGCGGTTTGACGCTGTCATCTGTCTGGGTGCGGTGGTTCGTGGCGGAACACCCCATTTTGAATACATTGCCACTGAGGTTACCAAGGGCATTGCCAAGGTGGGTTTGGATACCGGATTACCGGTTATTTATGGTGTAATCACTACTGACAATCTGGAACAAGCCATCGAGCGGGCCGGAACTAAGGAAGGCAACGCCGGCTTTAAAGCCGCCGTGGAGGCTATTGAAATGGCTAATCTGGTTAAGGGCATAAGCTAACCTTACTCAGCTTGGCTACTTCAATTTTTAGGGAATATTTCTTCAGTCGATGACCTTATAGATGGCATCTCCTCTTCTTACTCGGTCGCTGACTTTGATGCCGATATTATCTACGGCTGTGGCCTCTTCGACATTTACATTGTTAATCTGCATTGAGTCGACAGTAAGCTCCATATCAGTGGTATGACCTTTAATATGGATTTTATCACCCACTTTTATCGTCCCTGTTAGCTCAATGCCGGCTACCACCGGTCTGGCAAAGAAGTCGGTAACCTTTCCGATTACCTCCTCAGGCATTTGGGTACCTCCTTTACGTTTAATTGAGGTAAGATTATTCCATTGTCTTTGCCCTAGTATACGTTATCCAGTTTACGCAAATCAATATTTTATAGAGAAATATTTAATCTTTGACAGACTACTTCCCGTCGCCTATAATTAGTCCGGTTATAATCGCTTGGAGGAGAAAGTCGTGGCGCAGGAAAATGAACCCGGTGTAGCTGGTGAGGAACAAGCGCTGGATGTTGAACAGATTAAAAGGCAATTGGATTTATTTGACCAGCGCTTAGACAATATTGACTCGGTGGTTACCGCTGTTGTGGAACGGGTAATGAAACAACCTGTTGCCCTTAATATAACCTGTCCCCACTGCGGTAAGCACATAGAGATTGCTATTATAGGTAGTCATAAGCCAGTCGGAAAGTGAGGCATATGAAATCCTCGAGAACAGGTAAATGCCTCTCTGGTTCCTCACTTGGTTAATAGGGGGTGTTTGGAATGTAAATTGTCCACCTCGCTTAAGAATTTAAATAAAAGTCTGGAAAAATGGAGGAAATAAATTTGGAGTTAGTTACCACAATCAATCGAACTAAATATGATATCTTTAGATGGAGGTATGAACTTAGCATACCGAAGAAATTAGCTTTAGCATTAGGGATAGCTTGCCTCACCGGACTTATGGCTCAGGCTAGAGTTTTTGTTCCCTGGAGTCCGGTGCCAATAACCGGGCAGACCTTTGCCGTGCTCCTCGCTGGTGTGCTTCTCGGCAGGTGGTGGGGAGGCGCAAGTTTGGCTATCTATGTTGGAATTGGCGCCGCTGGGGTTCCCTTGTTTGCTCCTCAAGCTGGAATGCCCATATTTAGCGCAGGTGGCATTGGCGTTCTTGCTGGTCCCACCGGGGGATACATTATCGGTTTTATCTTGGCGGCCCTTTTCTTAGGTCATTTCACAGATACCTATGTTCGGTCAAGAAGCTTCCTGAGTATGCTAGCGCTCATGCTCTTCGCAAACTTTATCCTGATTCATATACCTGGTCTGGTATACCTTCACTTCTGGCTAAGATTGGTTAAAGGAAATGCCGTTACCCTCTCCCAACTCTTGATGATGGGAACCATTCCTTTCATAGCTGGTGATGTAACCAAGGCTATTGCCGCCGCCGCAGTAACCCGGGGAGTAGTCCCTAAACAAGCCTACAATGGAGAGGCGGACAAAGATAAATGGGCGAATTGGCGTTTCCCCTAATGATTGGTGTCCATCGTCTTCTGTTGGTAATAAGACTGGAAAAGAATCATCTAAACTTATAGCTTTAAAAATATTAATTGGGCTTACCGGTGATATCAAACTTAACATCTTGACGGTAAGAAAGACACCTAGTAGGATTATTTTATTAGCGGGCGGTTAGCTCAGTTGGTTAGAGCGCTGCGTTGACATCGCAGAGGTCACTGGTTCAAATCCAGTATCGCCCACCATAGTGAGAGTGGCATGCAGTTACCGGAGTGCTAGCGCTGGCAGGTGCCTTATATTTTAAGCATGTTGTTTTGAGAGCCGGGATTTACAGTCCATCAATTTAATAGGTCTTTTTATTTGATATGGTGACGGAAGCGAATGGTAGGTCGATGATGAAGGTAAGGGTTAAGTATTACGGGGTGATTCGAAATCCTAAAATA
>NZEH01000069.1 GCA_002690375.1 Dehalococcoidales bacterium | reverse complement strand
TCTTATCAGCCACTCTTCTCTGAGTTGATACTCCGCTTCCTGTTTTTTAGCGAGTCAAGAAAGTCTTGCTTCAACTGGGGGTAGAGTATTATACCCTTAAAATTACGGGGGATTCGTTCAAATCGCACATAATCAGGTCGGGCACCTTTAGAAACTATGTGGGAAGCTTTTTCAATGAAATTAGCCTCCAATTGTGACTGGACATCAACCGTGTCTTCACTGAATTCAATGGTTACACAGCAGCTATCCTCATGCTCGCTTTCCAATCGAAGACCCACCACAGCCAACTGAAATTGCTCGGGTTTTAGTTGGAAGTGCTCCACTATAAATTTGTTTAGTTCACCTGCGATCTGGTCATAGGCGTAGTTGGCGCCACCACGAATAAGGAGTTCCGAATCCCTGGACATCCAATAATAATCTAGCTGTCTGTCCTTTCTATTCTTCAAAGTAAAGACAATGTCTTTAAGGCCAGTGTACCATTCTTCCCTAAAAACAGCTCTTGTGGCTTCAGCATCACCTACATAGTAGCTCATAGCATTAGGACCTTGGGTAATAAGGTAACCAGACTCGCCGATTTCGCAGGAACGCAGATAATCATTGCTCTCAGGGTCGATGGCTTTAACCACTTTAACTCGGGTGAATGGGGGATGTTCTCTGCCAATGTAGTAACCGACCATCTCTTCGCCTTTGTAGTGGTGCGACCAGCCGGCTTCGAACACCTTCATGAGTTCGTTTGGTGACATTTTTGTGGGAGTGGCCATTACTTGGAGGCAGGTTTCAGTTGAGCCGAAGCGTACATGGGGTAACCGATTGCTGAGCTTGAGTATTCGCTTTATCGTTATCGGTCCAACCGGTGCTGAACCTATTAAGATATCTGTTCGACTCAATGCCTCTTTGAGCTTAGCCTCTTCAATTGGTAATTTTGATTCAGTAGCCAGAGACTCTAGGAAGTCAATATGCCGTGGGACCATAGGGGCGACGAGTAAGTCACGCTTGCGGCGAGCAACCTCTACGAGTATCTTCCAGTAGACCGTGGCATAGTGCTGTAACAGGTGTATTATAGTCCCACTGCGCCGCATGCCCCAGTCAGATAAAGCTGACGAATTAGTATGGTGCAAAGGATTTACCAATAATAAGTCCAACTGCGTGGTTTCTGACATTCCAAAATAGTGCTCAAAGGTAAGCCTGTTTGTTAAATAGCTTCGGTGTGATAGACTCACTCCTTTAGGCTTGCCAGTGGTACCGGAGGTGAAAATAACCATTCGGTCATCATCATAACTGAGTGGTGGGTAGGTCAATTGGCTG
Source organism: Dehalococcoidales bacterium (assembly GCA_002690375.1). The sequence continues at coordinate 10,127 of NZEH01000069.1, read as the reverse complement.
GTAGCCTGATACCCTTCAACCTTTTCCGCTTCAAGAAACGATATGGGCAATAACTGGGGCTTTATCGCCTCTATCCTATTGACAAAGCCATTGTCGCAGACCATTAGTTTTGCGTTTGTTACCTTCGCCTTATAAAGGACACGCTTGTTATCATCTGCTTGCCAGTTAATGGTAACCGGGACACATCCAGCTAGGACAGCCGCAAGTCTAAATACTAAATCGTGTAAGCTGTTAGAAGAAAAACAGTGGATTATTCGGTCGCCTTTTGATAGCCCCTGCTTAATAAGATATGTCGCTGTGGCACAAGTCAGGTCCCAAAACTCCCCCCTGGTTAATGTCTGTTTCCGCACCTTCCCGCCCTGAAAAGTATAGTAATTTAGGAAAAGATGTGCTCGATTCTCAAAAGCAGCACGATACTCATCTATGGGAGAAGAAAAGGGACTTAAGGATGTAATAGGCTTCCCAGTGCTCAAGTTATATAACTTAGTATTATGCTCAGGCATCTATCTATCTTTCTCCTTGTCGGTATTATCCGGAGGTGCCATTAGTTCTCTCATGGCTGGCCACACATTTGATATAACCGGTAGCTATCAATTAATCTTCTTGATTTATGCTGTACTCGCCATTATGAGTCTTATGCAGGTCTCGCTGTTAAAACCCACCCGCAAGGAAAGTTTGAGGTGACAGCCCGACACGGTAGGTCGATACACATAATCGGTAAGGCTTGAGATTAGTCTGAAGCAATATAGCTAAGCTTGAATTTGTTTTATCTAAACTAGCGCTGCTGCTTGGAGGGCCTTCTGTAACATCTTTCGCTCATCTTCACTAGCCAGTACGAGAGGGGAGCGAACAGTGGCACTCTCCAAGCGTCCCATGAGCACAAGGCATTCCTTAATTCGAACAACCCAATTGGACTGGGGGAAGGTCGAGAAGACTGCCTGTGATACCGGCCAGAGACGGTCGTGGATAAACCTGGCCCGCTGGAGTTCTCCCCTCTGGCATGCCTCAAAGAGCTCCACAATGAGTTCCGGCACCAGGGCTGCATAAACCACCAAGGTACCGTCTGCCCCTACCAGATATGTGTGTAAGAGGTGCTCATCACAGGCACTCAGCATAGCCACGTGGGGTGCCGCAGCCTTGACAGCCCGAAATTCCTCCTCATAGCGCTTGACCTCCCACGCTGTATCCTTCACCCCCACTACCCCATCAATGGTTACCAGCTGGGCGAGGGTTTCCGGATCGTAGGAAGCCTTACCCATCCACAGTGCATATTGAAAGATAACAATTGGAATACCAGCTCCCTGCGCCACCGCTCTCACGAAGGCGTGGGGCGCCTCAGGGGGCCAACCGATGAGCCATTGAGAAGGCGGCGCTAGCAAGATGGCACTTGCCCCCGCTGACTTGGCATCAAGAGCCGACTCCACAGCCTTGGAGGCAGAATCAGCATTGATGCAAGCAATGACCGGCACTTTCCCCTGGACTTCCTCGACACAGATGTGGATGATATGCTTGCGTTCATCTGTAGTGAGAGATTTCCCCTCGCCGGCGTCTGCATTGGGCACCAAACCCGTGATTCCCTCTACCGCCAGCAAGTCCCGGAAATGTTTCCTCAAAGCCGGTTCATCTACTTCCCCCTTCTTATCAAAGGGAGTCACCGGCGCTGGCAGTACGCCTTGCAATCTTAAATCGGCCATGCTTGCCCTCCTTGCGAGGAATAATAATTTAAATTTTAAATGCTACTTTATAGGGCAAGTTTGCATTTGTCAAGCCTTTATAGAGAGAGGGAAGCTTATCGCTCCCATCTTGATTTTGACGTTCCGTTGTCGTTGACGGCGGGGCACAGCGAGTCACAATTAGCCACACCAATCGTGGTTTCGGAGGTTGGGGGACTGTACCAGACGATATGGGACACGGTGGAACGGCACTTTGGGCTCCAGATTTGGAGACCGCTGCTCTTTATTATAAAAATAATGTATATAGAATTTGATATTTTTCTACGGAAGACATAAAATCAGGGTGTCGGCAGCTTTGCTCCGTTTCTTAATCCTCAGACTAGCATTACAACTGGACTAGTTTTTAGCGTACGGGTCACCGCTACTTAACTCTATTTCTAGTTCCAGTTTCGGGTAGCATGAAAGCGACGACAGCCATAGCTATGGATATACCAGTAAGAGCAAGGAGAGATAAGTCAAGGCTCCCAGTGAGGTCTAAGATGCGCCCGCCTATCAAGGGGCCAATGATTCCCCCAGCACAACCTATAGATAGTATCAAACCACTTGCGGTTCCTACCTCCCCCTCAGGTATTAGCTCTATCGGTAGTGCCAGTAAAATTGGGAACCTAGTATTAACGGCGATTCCTACCAGGGCCATAGGGAGCCACATCAGGGACAGGTCCATATATATTGCTCCCCAAGCAAAAATGGCTGCAATGATAGAAGGTAACCAGAGGAAAGGTTTTCTCAAGCCTAGTTTATAGGCAAGCCGGGGCATCAGGAAAACAGTTGGAATGCCTATCCAGAGGACTATTGAGGCAAGAAATCCAGCAAGCTCTGCCGTCGCTCCCTTCAGCATAATCAATGCTGGAGCCCAACCTGTCCAAGCTGCGAAAAAGAACTCATTTAACAGGAAGAAGCTAGCTATCAGCCAGAGGTTCTTGTTTCTCAACACTTTGAGGGACAGAGTCTTACCACTGCTTATCAGCTCATCGTGAAGGTTATTGCGGGGTGGCTCCCTAACCAGTGCCCACCAAAAGATGGCAGCGATGATAGCGGGGATACTCCAGAAGAAAAAGACGCCTTGGAAAGTGCCAGTTATGGGGAAGATTGAAGACATGGTGATAGTCAGGCTAAGAGCAATGCCAGTTGATATTCCTGTAACGAATATCCCCATAGTCATACCAGCTTTGTCGCGTGGAGTCCAAGCACTTACCAGCTTGGGTAGATTGGGGAATATCCAGCCGATACCAAAGCCATAAATGAAGGTAAATACCAGGAGGCTGGGGTAACTGGTAGCGGTACTTCTCAATATTGTCCCTACTACTACCATGATAATTCCAATACCGGCGGCTTTTCTGACGCCTATCCTATCGGCGATAAGGCCGGCAGGAATAGCGACGATGGCTATCATTATCCAGGTGACACTAAAGAGCAGGCTGGTTTGGGCATGCGTTAGGAGAAGTTCTTCCTTGATGATATGTTCCATGGGGGGAATACAGAATGTCGGAACCCACATAGCAAAGCTCATCAGCCAGGCACTACCTAACATGGTCCAAGGCATTTTGGAACTTTTTTCTGGTTGCATATAATGATTCTCAAACAGATAGGTAACTAGATAGAGTATATTGTTCTTGTATTCCAAGAAAGTTAGAGGACACTATAGCATAAATAGATATTGATTCCTAGAAAGCCATATTTTATATTACGTATTTCTTAGGCTATCTTACAGTTTTTAGGGGTGCTGGCTGATAAATGTGCTTGGGTGTTACCTGTGATTGTCTTCATCTTTGTACTTGGGATACAATTCAAGTATGACGAAGATGGTCGATTCTAGCGACTGAAGACAGTCTTCAGTGCGTTGCAGACTGGACAGGTAGGACAAAGCTTGATATCGTTTCGAGCGAGCATTGAATAGAATGTATCCACCGTTTCTTGAGCTATGTTTTTGAAAGTTACCTGACGCCGGCTTTCCTTGAACTCTATTTCAACACCATTCTCGCACTTTACCGTCATTTACTTGTCCTCCAGCGGTATAATCAGAATAAAAGGGGGTAAAACCACCATGTCTAAGCTAATGAATATGCATGTAGCCTGCCCAGGTTGTGGCAAAGAGTAAGCTGCTGTGCGACCAAGTTGAGGGGATGGATTGATTTATAAGTGGAAGCGATTCTAGGGTTGACAGCGGGCATCCAAGGGTTTAACATATCCGAACTAGTTGATATGGGAAATCTTGGTAATTATAAGTCAATTCGCTAGGCTGCAGTGGGTATGATAGTCCATCAATTTGATAATGGGCTCAAAATATGTGAGTTAATTAAGAAGTGGGAGGCATAAGACTACCAGACCTTATTCCAGCAGATAGACGAAGCTATGGTTCTTATAATTTAAAATCGGGTTATTTACATTTAGGGTTACCGTTCATATGATTTAAATCGCGGTATTGGCAAATAACTAAAAAGGGACTATTTTTCAGTATAAAAGCTGGTCTCGGAGGTAGCATTATGAATTAGGCATCGTAGTGTTAACGGGGGATAAATTGATATCAAAACTAATAACTATAAGGAGGGGAAACTAAATGCTGCAGCAAGATTATTTTAATATAGCAGCGATACAGCCAGAAGTCCACTACTGTGAAGACAGGCAGGAAATTGTCGAAAAAAACCTGAGGCGGCAACTGGAACTGCTAGACTGGGTGGTGCCATATTGTAGCACACTGATTGCAGCTCCATGCCGGTTGGTAGTATTTCCTGAATTCAGCCTTCATGGGCTACCTATGGAGGCTGATGGTAGGTGGAATGGGGTGGCAATCGATATGCCGGGGGAAGAAACTGAATTACTCGGCGAAAAAGCCAAAGAGCTTAATGTTTATATTGCTTCTCATGCATGGACAGTATATCCAGACTTCCCGAACAGACCCTTCAGCGTAGCGTTTCTGGTTGCACCGGATGGAAAAATTATCCTCAGACATCATAAGCTTGTCACTACCAAGATCTGCGAATCTGGTTCCACTGCTCCTAGTGACGCATATGATTGGTTTGTTAAAAAGTTCGGAGACGGTCTTGACGCCTTCTTTCCCGTAGTTAAAACTGAACTGGGAAAATTAGGTTTTCAAATTTGCGGCGAAGGGCAATACGCCGAGATATCAAGAGGGCTGATGATGAACGGCGCCGAGATTATACTTCGACCAAACGCCTGGCTAGAGCCTTTTTTTCGCGAGCCACAAGACCTAATGGCACTACTTAGCAGATTCAATGCCTTCACCAATATGTGTTACTTGGTTGAGTCCAACCTTTCGTACTATTATGCCCCTGGGTTCCCCAAGGGAGCAATGGCAGGACACTCACAGGTAATCGATTATACGGGTAGAATCCTGTCAAGGACTTCCCAGACAGGCGAGGCATTTGTTGCCGCTGAGATTAATATGCAGTCTCTCCGACGCTACCGAGAAGATTCCGGTTTCTTGTCTCGCATGTCATATATGCCAACACAGATTTTCCGGAAGGTGTACGAGACAGAAATGTGGCCTCTAAATACCTTGATGAAAAAGGAAACGTCCAACACTATGGCAGAATGGGACCAGATCCGCCGCCGTGAGGTCATCGAAAAAAGAAGGGACATCTATACTCCGTCCAAGAAGACATAGGGGGCATCCTGTGTAATTGGTGCGCGCAAAGGTCACGGAGGTCTGGCGAAGAAAAGCTGGCACGGGAAACTGTGGTAGCCGATGAATTAACTAGATTAACAAAGAGGGGGTGATGTCAATTGAGGTGATGTTGTGTGAGGGTAAGACACTGGGAACCCATTTATCCGAATCTAAAAAAAAGAGGTGAATTAATGAAAAGCAAAATGTTGTTAGTTTTGGTAGTATTGACGCTGGTAGCATCGACTGCTGTATTTGGTGCTTGTGCAGCACCAGTAGAAGAGGGGCCAATAAAGGTTGGCGGCCTTTATAGTAAGACCGGATTTTTTGCTACTGGTGGAGAAGAAGCTTACCGTTCCACTGTGCTTGCCTTCGAGCAAGTTGGCTATGAGGTTGCCGGCAGAGCAATAGACTTTACTGCGGAGGATATCGCGTCGGACCCAACTGTGGCTATGGATAAGGCGAGGAAACTGATTGAGACGGATAAGGTATCCATGATTATCGGGCTGACGCTCACTGCTGGCTTTGATGCAATTGGGCCTTATATTACCAAAATGAATATACCTGTACTAGCCACTTCCGGTCTAACGGAAAGGCAGGCGCTGGCCGGTTGGCCGGTATGGGCGCATAGCGGGAGTGTGGGGCAGAGCACCTTTACCACGGGACTTTATGCTTATGATGTATTAGGCTACAGGAAAGTCTCAATCTTAGCTCATGACGCGGAATTTGCTCGCGGATATATGGGTGGCTTTGTTGACGGGTTTGAATCTCGTGGGGGGGAAGTTATTCAGGAACAGTATGCTCCTTTGGATACACTTGACTTTAGCCCATATATTATCAAGATAGAAGATGCTGATGCCTTTGTATACTATGTGATTGGTATGGGTGTTATACCGGGCGCTTCGCAAATACGAGAACTTGGGCTCTGGGATAGGATGCCTGTCATCATGCCGACAGACGGTGAATTATTTGACAAGCCTTTCTTGGATGCAGCAGGTGATGCCGCACTAGGTATTGTAACTCAGGTTGCCTGGTCTCCCTATTGGGATACCCCGGGAAACCCAGAGTATATCGCAGCCTACACCGAAAGGTGGGGGGTCGAACCTGGCGTTTATGCTGCGAAGGGTTACACCAGCGCCCAGATATTTCTCAACGCGATAGAGAGAACAGGTGGTGATGTCTCTGTTGAGGCACTATCCAAGGCCTTTGATGAAACCGACATGGACACAATTCGGGGTCATATAACCTTTGCCACCAACCGCCTAGGAGCTGGTGAGAATTGGATTATGAAGAATGTTGGGACTCCAGGGGAGAATATACTTGAAGAGGTTGCGAGGTATTGGGCTGAGGCTGTCATAGTTGGTGACCACATTGAAATAGAGTATGATAGGATAAAGTAAATCTCTGTGTGGGGGGGCTTGTTAGCAAGCCCCCCCACACAGGCTGTAACACCTGGTAGGGTGAAGGCACAGGAAAATAGTATTTTTAATTATGGAACTGTTAACTGTCAGTTTGTTATTAGGAATTTCACTCGGTAGCGTATTTTTCCTTGCCGCCGTTGGGCTATCAGTAATTATGGGGCTTATGGGGATTATTAATCTGGCCCATGGGTCGTTATTTATGCTGGGGGCATATTTCGGTATATTTGTAGCCAAATCAACCGGCAATTTCATATTCGGTATTTTAGCTGGTACTGTTGCTGCCGGGATAGCCGGTTTAGTGATAGAGCGGGGATTCTTACGCGGGCTTTACAAGAGATTTCTTGACCAAATACTAATAACCTTTGGTTTCGTTTATATTATTGCTAATCTACATCTGTGGATTTATGGCCCCTTTCCTAAATCCACTTTTTTGCCCGAGTTTTTGGCTGGTTCCCTTTCTATTGGTGAGGTAACCTTCCCTATTCACCGTCTTGCGGTTATCGCTGTGGGGATGGTGATAGGTCTCGGTTTATGGTGGTTGCAAACGAGGACGAAGGCCGGTGCCATTGTGCGGGCAGGAATGGACGATGCAGAGATGGTATACGGATTAGGTATAAACCTCACCCCTATTACCATTAGCGCCTTCTTCATGGGGGCAACCCTGGCTGGGTTTGCCGGTGTTGTTGGTGCACCATTGTTAGGTGGAATACAGCTGGGGAGTGACGTCACCATGCTTGCTATAGCATTAGCGGTGGTCATTGTTGGTGGGATGGGTTCCATCCTGGGAGCCCTGGCTGGTGCGCTGATAATAGGCGTTAGCAATGCTTTGGCGGCAACTTACCTTCCAGCAATAGATATATATGTGATGTACATAATCATGGTATTTATTTTACTAGTGAGGCCCTCCGGGCTACTAGGCAGGAAATTTTAGAATGGAATGGAAGCAATCATAGTGCTAAATAAACAGCGACTACTTCACTTTACCCCCTATATTGCCATTGGATTATTCCTAATAACAGCGACTTCTTTCCTAGATATAGCTGTGCTAAGCCTATTGACCAAAATTCTCATCTTTGCTTTACTGGCGATGAGCCTGGACCTTATATGGGGATATACGGGGCTTTGGTCTTTGGGTCACGCCAGCCTCTTCGGGATGGGAGCTTATACTACCGGTATTTTAATGGTACGTTACGGCATTACCAGTCTTTGGTTATCGGCACCGGCCGGCATCTTGATGACGGTGCTTGTTGCCGCTATCTTCGGTCTAATAGCGCTTCGAGTCTCGACTGTATACTTTCTACTAATCACCTTTGCCCTGGGACAATTAGTTTACGGTGTTGGCATGAAATGGTTTACGGTAACCGGTGGTCGAGATGGTTTACCAGGTGTACCATATCCTGACCTTGGTTTCCCTGTCTCCTTTTCACCTATTAGTATTTATTATTTTACCCTAACCGTGGTTGTTATATGTGCTTTCGTATTATACAAAATCACCAAGTCCCCTTTTGGACATAGTTTACAAGGCATTCGGGAAAGTGAAACTCGGATGCGCCACTTAGGTTACAATACCTGGTTATATAAATACATTGCCTTTGTTGTTAGTGGGCTATTCGCCGGGGTGGCTGGGGTACTGCATATATATTTCTATGGGCATATTGCTCCGGCTAGCATCGGCTTTATGGCTTCTGGTACAGCAATACTTATGGTAATTATCGGTGGCAGCGGAACCTTGTGGGGGGCTGCTATCGGTGCCGTGGTAATTAATATTCTTCAGTACTATATAAGCATATTCGTACCGGAACGCTGGCCTTTAATTCTGGGTGCCTGTTTCATAGCTGTGGTTGTGTTTCTTCGCGGTGGGATCTTGCCTCACCTGCGTAGACTCTGGATGAAGGTGGAGCAACCATGAACGTGCTGGAAGTTGAGAACGTATCCCAAAGTTTCGGTGGTCTGAAGGTACTAGAGGGGGTCTCTTTCCGCATGGAAGCCGGGGAGAGGGTTGGGCTCATTGGTCCTAATGGAGCCGGGAAAACCACTCTGATTAAGGTGCTGAGTGGGCATCTACCCTGCCAGAGCGGTCGGATACACCTTTTGGGGCAAGAGGTTACTAACATGCTTCCCCATAGGCGTACTTCTCTTGGTCTGGCTCGCTCTTTTCAAATAAATACCCTCTTTCCCAATCTTAGCCTGCTCAATAATGTCCTGCTAGCCGTGCAAGGCACTAAACCGGCTCGTTTCCAGATGTTACGGCCAATAACCGCTTATGGAGATAACTTCGCTAGAGCCAAAGAACTACTGGAATTAGTGGGTTTGTGGGAAAAGAGGGATGACCTTATCACGGTTCTGTCTCACGGGCAGCAGCGGCAGGTGGAGATTCTTTTGGCTTTGGCCTCGCAACCAAAGTTGTTAATGCTGGATGAACCTAGTGCTGGATTATCAACTGCCGAAACTGCAGGCTTTATTGACATGATGCATAGTTTAACAGCCGGCACTACGCTTTTTTTCTGTGCTCATGACATGAACTTGGTATTTTCTTTGGCTGAGCGAGTTATGGTGCTCTATTACGGCGGAATTATAGCTCAAGGAACACCCAAAGAAATACAGAACAATCCACAGGTGAGGGAAATTTATTTAGGTATGCAGGCGGAAAATGCTCAAGCTAGTTGATATACACACTTTTTATGAGGAAAGCCATATCCTCCATGGCATTTCATTAGAGGTTGGGGAAAGCTCAGTGGTAGCTCTCCTAGGTCGTAACGGGATGGGCAAAACAACTACTATTCGTTCCATCATTGGCTTTACCCCGCCACGCTCTGGGGAGGTCTGGTTCAAGGGAAAAGAGGTCTCGCATCTGCGGCCCCATAAGATTTGCCAGATGGGTCTAGGCTTGGTGCCACAGGGGCGGCGCATTTTTCCGTCGCTAACCGTAAAGGAAAATCTAACCATAGGGGCACGCCCCAAAAAAAGGGGCGATGGCTGGACTCTAGAGAGGGCATATTCGTTCTTCCCTATCCTGAAGGAGCGAGCTAATAACAGGGGTAATCTCTTAAGTGGCGGGGAGCAGCAGATGTTGTGTATTGCCCGGGCTTTACTAACCAATCCTGGCTTCCTCTTGATGGATGAGCCGTCAGAGGGGCTTGCCCCTTTACTTGTCCAAGAAGTGGGTAATATTATTTCCCAGCTTAAGAGCGAAGGTCTTTCTATCCTTTTAACCGAACAGAACCTGACTTTGGCTCTAAGCGTAAGCGATTATGTTTATATACTAAGCAAAGGGGAGATAGTATACCAGTCTACATCCGAGGAGCTAATGAATAATAAAGAGGCTCAAGTTGCTCACCTAGCGGTAACAGG
>NZEH01000068.1 GCA_002690375.1 Dehalococcoidales bacterium | reverse complement strand
TTGACTTTGGCTACTAGACATAACAGTAAGAAAGAAATGTTTTGTGGGTGGGTGTGTTGGAGAAGAGTTTAAACATAAACACCAAGAGCTAGACGCAGTAATTTATGCAAAGTTATGCCTATCTACCACAATATAGTAGACGTGACAAATGTCGCTTACAAGTAATCGGTAGCAATCTATAATATTGTTAATACACAATAAAGGAGAAGCTTATGAAAAAGACAATCTTAGCTATATTAATAGTGCCTATGTTTATGGTGGCATTTGCGATATCGGTGAGTTTATTGGGTTGGCTTGGATATTTGATAGCTGGTTTTTGAAACTTAAACACCGAAGCATTCAATTGCTTAAATCCAGCTGGCTTATAGGTTATGCCTACTAAAGCGCTACGATAAAAGCTTGCAGCTCTTCAGGGTGGATAAACTACTCAAGTGCATTAATAAAATCAGTAAGTTCGGTAATATACGCCAGGAGATATTCATTCTGGCTTGCCAGTTCAACAATAGTAGCCTGCTGTTCCACAATAGCAGCCTGAAGTTCCAAATTTAAGCCTGCAAGTTGTGTTTGTTGCCCCTGTAGTATGGCATTAGCGTTATATTGCTCCAGTAACTGAGCTTCAAAACTAGCTTCAAGACTAGACATATAGCTTTGTAGCTCTGATATGGTCGCTTCAAGCTCTACGACAGGCTGCTGGAGTAAGACATTAGCGTTATATTGCTCCAGTAACTGAGCTTCAAGACTAGCTATGTTGCTTTGTAGCTCTGATATGGTCGCTTCAAGCTGTGCGTTAGGTTGCTGGAGTAATTCTTTCTCCACCAGAAGTTTTGCATTAGTTGCGCCGAGTTCTGCTATCGTATTGACCTGTTCTGTTATAGTCGCCTCAAGTTCTGATACCGTATCTTTAAGTTCTACCTTCTGTTTTCCCAGTATATACAAAGGTGTACCTGCCGCCAGTCCCAATAAAATAACGCCAAGTAGCACAATTAACAATCTGTTTCTCATTCTATTAACTACCCCCTTTTTACTTCTGCATAGGCAAGCTATCATTTCTTGTCTCTATTATACACCTCACTAACAACTCTGCCAATATGACCCTAATCCTTTCCCCCAAGCCTATTTGAAATGTTTGTTAGTTATGTTAAAATAAAAAGCAAGCTGGTGTAAGGAGATGTGGTGAGAGAGGATATAAAAAGCTTTTTAGACTATCTTACTGTTGAAAAGGGGTTTTCCGAAAATACAAAAGCCGCCTATCAGAATGACCTGACCCAGCTAGCCGACTTCGTCAAGGAAAATGTTGGCAAGGGTGCTATCACGCCGTCATGGTCTAATTTTAGCCGGCAAGGATGCTTAAGCTATCTGCTTAATCTCAAGGAGAGAAACTACGCCCCAACTACGGCCGCCCGAAAGGTAGCAGCAGTCAAATCGTTCTTCAACTTTTTGCTTGCCGAGGGCAAAATAAAGAACAATCCAACCGAAAATATAAGTTCACCCAGAGTTGGCAAGCCACTGCCTGACGCTATCTCAATCAACCAGATTCGCCATCTGCTTAGTCAGCCGACCAAGAGAACGGCACCGGAAGCCAGGAGAGATGTGGCAATCTTGGAGCTTCTTTACGCTAGTGGCATGAGAGTAAGCGAGCTGGTGTCGTTGAATCTGGGTGACGTAGATACAGAAGAGGGCTATGTCCGCTGCTTTGGTAAGGGCAATAAGGAGCGAATGATTCCCATCCATCCGCAGGCAGTCCAGACGGTAAAGGACTATATAACCGAGACTCGTCCGCAGCTTTTACATAACGATGCTGAACAAGCCTTGTTCCTCAACCGTAGAGGTGACCGGCTGACTAGGCAGGGCCTGTGGCAGAAACTAAAGGATTATGCTAAATCAGCCGGACTAGGGAAAGTGGTTACCCCTCATACCCTAAGACATAGCTTTGCTACTCATATGCTGAGTGGCGGTGCTGACCTCCGGTCAGTCCAAGAACTACTGGGACACGCTAATATCTCGACCACGCAAATTTACACCCATCTTACTTCGGAGCACCTCCGCCGCACCTACAATAGAACTCACCCTAGAGCGAAGTAACCCATTAGGTTAGTATAAAACTATAGGGAGCTAGTAGATGCCTGATAGAGCACAACACACCAAAGGCAAACACACATCTCACAATAAAAAAGGGAAGGCCCGACGAAGCCATCCGAATAAATCTTCCCAACAGGTATCGGTTAGCCTAACCACTAAGGCCACTGCCCCTCCCGAGAAGGTAGCTACTTCTTTGACAGATGTGGTAACCCAACCGCCAACCGCCGTTAGGTGCCCCAATCTACTTATTGAACTACGAAGAGTCGCCATCCTGGCTGTGGTAATACTGACTATTCTTTTAGCGCTGATCTTGGTACTAGACTAACCTTATCCTAGTGGGATGCTAATTATGAACTTTGAGGCAGCCAGGGCTGGATTGATTAAATATCTTGCTACAGAGATTAGAAATGAACATGTACTAACAGCTATGTCTCGTATACCCCGAGAACGCTTCATACCACTAGAGGAACGGCATCTGGCTTACGAAGATAGACCACTTCCGATTGGGCTAGACCAGACAATCTCGCAACCATATATCATTGCCCTCATGACAGAGGCATTGGAGCTTACTGGCAAAGAGAAGGTATTAGAAATCGGCAGCGGCAGTGGCTATCAGACGGCTATTCTAGCTGAACTAGCTGAGTTGGTGATTACAATAGAACGTCTGCCAGCTCTAGCTAAGAAAGCTAGGAGCCTACTTGATAGCCTAGGCTACAAGAATATTAAGGTGCACTTGGCTGAGCCAACTTTGGGCTGGCCGACTGAGGCACCCTATGACGCAATAATAGTTACCGCTGGGGCTCCCAAAGTACCAGATGCCCTTCTAGAGCAGTTGGTAATTGGTGGGCAGTTGGTAGTTCCAGTAGGCTCTCGTTATGAGCAGGACTTATATAAAATCACCAGAGGCAGAAAGACGAATGTGGTTCAGAGTTTGGGAGGCTGTCGCTTTGTCCCCCTAATCGGCAAAGATGCTTGGGAGAAAGAATAAAATAAACTTCTCCAGCTTGCCATAATGAAAAGTGAGACAGCAAGTTAAGGTACAAACTGTACTAACTTGCTGTAATTTACCAACTATGGTTATAATTATTTGAAATAAACGAAGGAGAATAGATAATTAGATGGAGAGTAATGGGCTAGAGAGTATCCGCAATGTTGTTTTACTATCCCACAGTGGTGCAGGCAAAACGTCTCTATCAGAGGCAATCCTTGTTACTGCCGGAGAGATTACCCGATTAGGTAAAGTTGATACCGGCACCACTACCTCTGATTATGACCCTGACGAGATAAAGCGCAAAATCAGCATAAACCTGACCCTACTTCCCTCAAAGTGGCAGGAGACCAAGATTAACCTTGTTGATACCCCCGGCTATTCTGACTTTATCGGTGAAGTCAGGGCAGCGGTTAGGATTGGTGAGGGAGCTATAATCGTGGTTTCTGCCGCTGCTGGCGTTGAAGTTGGCACCGAGCAGATGTGGACGTACAGTGAAAAAGCTGGTCTTTCTCGCCTTATCTTTATTAATAAGATGGACCGTGAGAATGCCAATTTCTACCGAACTGTTAGTGAAATTCAAGAAAAGTTTGGCTCTAAATGCCTACCGCTTAGCTTACCCATAGGTGCCCATAATGACTTTCAAGGGGTAGTTGACCTACTGACAATGAAGGCTTTCGTCGCCTCTCCGGCCAAGGAGACTGAAATACCTTCGTCGCTAAGTGAGTCTGTCAGCTCTTTTCGTGAGAAGCTGGTGGAGGCTATCGCCGAGATTGATGATGCTCTACTGGAGAAATATCTAGGCGGCGAAGAGCTCGAACTTTCGGAACTGACGGCTGGCCTGCGAAAGGCGATAACTAATGGCAAAGTTGTCCCCATATTAGCCGGCTCAGCACTACAAAATATAGGCATCAGCTTACTACTAGATGCCATAAATAGCTATCTGCCATCACCAAAGGAACGAGAGGTAGTTACAGCTGGCGATTCGGCTGCGCCCGGAGTTGAACCAAGCCGCCAGGCCCCACTTGCTGCCCTAGTGTTTAAGACCAGTGCTGACCCTTATGTTGGTAAGCTTACCTACTTTAGAGTTTACACGGGTATCATTACTAGCAATTCTCAAGTCCTAAATACCACACGTGGTGAGACAGAGCGCATTGGCCAGCTATTTGTGCTTAAGGGTAAAACCCAAGAGTCAGTATCTCAAATTGGGGCGGGAGACATAGGTGCTGTAGCCAAACTAGGTTTAACCAGTACCGGCGACACCCTGACTAGCCAAACAGAGCCGATGAAAATTGCGCCGGCTACCTTCCCACAGCCGATTTTCAGCATGGCGGTACATCCCAAGACTAAAGCCGATTTGGATAAACTGGGTATGGCACTATCCCGGTTGACCGAGGAAGACCCTACCCTTCAGGTTCGCCGGGAGGCTGATACCAATGAGACCATTCTATCAGGAATTGGTGATACTCAACTTGAAGTGGCTGCCGAGAAGATACTTCGTAAATTCGGCGTCGGTGTTAGTTTAAAAACCCCCAAAGTACCCTATAAAGAGACCATAACTATGCCAACCAAGGCGGAATACAAGCACAAGAAACAGACCGGCGGCCATGGCCAATATGGACATGTGCTATTAGAGTTGGAACCTTTACCTCGTGGCAGTGGGTTGGAGTTTGTTGAGAAGATAAAGGGTGGGACCATACCCAAGAATTATATTCCTGCGGTAGAGAAGGGTGTCAATGAAGCAGCCAAAGAAGGATCTCTGACTGGTTCCCCAGTTGTTGACATAAAAGTAGTCGTGTATGACGGCAGCTTTCACCCGGTAGATTCCTCAGAGATATGCTTTAAAATTGCCGGCGCACAGGCACTCAAGAAGGGGCTATCTACCGGAAATTCCATCCTTCTGGAACCGATGATGAATATCAGGGTGATGGCCCCCGAGGACTTTACCGGGGATATTATTGGTGACTTAAATACCAAGCGGGCTCACGTGCTAGGTATGAACCCTGAGGATGGCAATAATGTCATTGAGGCAAAAGTGCCCCTACCTGAAATTCTACGCTATGCCATTGACCTCAAGTCAATAACTCAGGGCAGAGGTAGCTATACAACAGAGTTTTCTCACTACGAAGAGGTACCGACCCAAATTACTCAAAAGCTCATCAC
The DNA here is from genome assembly GCA_002690375.1 of Dehalococcoidales bacterium. Next base: position 5,358 of record NZEH01000068.1, on the reverse strand, counting down.
TGAGCGACAGGCGGAGAAGGACTAGGTAACCACTGGTGATGGGTGCTCCCGGAAGGGATTCGTACGTACTACTAGCGAGAAGAGAAAGGGATACTTGTCTTTTAGGTGCTCCACATAGGCTATCCACTCGGCAGCCAGATACCCATACACCCGCTGCATATCACCGTTGATGTGTGCCAAGTCACTCTGAGGAAGGTCTTCCAGTGAGGCCCTTACCTCAAATTCTTCAGCAAGGTGGAAAACTGCCCACAACAGGTCAGAAAAGCGCTCCTGCTCCAGCACATTGGGGTTTTCCAATAGCCTCAACAGAAATGACCGTTTCTGGACAAGGAATGCTTTTAGCTCATTAAGATCTATATTGGTACAATTGGGTTTATCCTCAATGGTTAGAGCAAAAGCCATCGCTTTTTTAAAATCGCTATGGTCCCAGTCCTGAGAAACGGCTAGGTGCTGGCTAATCTTTTCGCGTTTCTCAAAGCCACTAAGCAGACTACCCAGGAGCTTGGTTCCCACCTCACTAAAGAAAGCTCCAACTACCATATTGAGCTTACTAAGCATGCCTCGCTTCTCCCGTTGGGCAATGATGCGCTCAATAACGATAACCACAAGGAAGACTTCTAGAAAGACAAAACCCAAGTCACTACCCATGAAGATAAAGATGTGCTCAAGGTCTCTAAAAATCAGGTAATGAATGAGGTACACCAGCCCTGAGACAGCAAAGAAGATTGCCGCCAGAGTAATAAAGTATGAGTAGCGTTTCATAATCACCCCCTATCCAATAATTCATCGCATCTAGCTAGTAAAGTAATAATATCACACTCCTACGAATGAGAAAAGATATTACTTGGCTCTGTCTGTTTGGGAGAGAAAATGGAGACAAAAGAGAGTAGCCTATACGGGTGCTAAGATAGCGCTTACCATGCGGTCTATACCGCTTAAATCTGGGCTTATCTCTATTTCAACCAAAGGGAAGAGGCGACTGAGTAAACTGGTTACAGATCTTTTCTGCCCTTGCCCCATCTCCAGAAGCAGGTAGCCACCGGGGCGGAGTTTGCCGCCTACCTGATGGCACAGCTGACGTATCGAATCCAGACCATCAATACCCCCATTAAGCGCCAGAGCCGGCTCAAAATTACCACTACCTATCTCTTTTTCTTTAACATAGGGCGGGTTACTTACTATTAAGTCAACCGGCTGAGGTAGTGGCTCCAGCATATTACCCTGAAGAAGTGAGACTCTACTTGTTACACCATGTTTTAAGCAGTTGGCCTGTGCCACCGCTAGAGCTGAAGCTGAAATATCAGTGGCATAGATTTTAGCCTGCGGCAACTTAAGTGCCAAACTGATGGCAATGGCACCACAGCCGGTGCCAATATCAGCAATGATGGGTGAACTATAGCTTCCAGCCAGACTAATGGTCTTTTCTACCAGCAATTCAGTCTCCGGTCTGGGGATGAGGACGTTGGGGTCAGTGTAGAAATCAAGCCCGTAGAACTCACGATGACCACTTACATAGGCCGTGGGTTCACCTTTCAGTCGACGCTTAACTAGCCCCCAGAATATCGTCTCCTGTTCCGGACTTAGTTTAATGTCAAAGTCCATATACAGTTGAACCCGGCTGAGCTTGAGTGCCTGCCCCAAGAGCAGCTCACTTTCTAACGAGGGATACTCAATATCACTGTTGGCCAGGACTTCCCGCCCACAACTCAAGCAGTCTCTTAGTATCATAGAACCTCCCAAAGCCCAATCTTTAGTGAAGCATTAAACCGAAAAGCATCCATACCCAGCAATACTCTGTCACGCCAGTTATGCCTCTAACTGTTTTGCCTGTTCACTGGTAGCTATAGCATCAATAAGCTCGTCAATTTCCCCGGCTAAGACTTGGGGCATGTTGCGCAGCGTCAGTCCAATACGATGGTCAGTGATACGGTCTTGAGGAAAGTTATAGGTTCTAATCTTTTCGGCCCGTTCACCGCTGCCTACCTGGGAGCGACGCTCCTTGGTTATCTCGCCTTCCTGCCGACGTTGCTCTAGCGCCAAAAGCCGAGCTCGGAGCACCGACATAGCCTTCGTCCTATTCCTTAGCTGTGAGCGTTCATCCTGGCAGATAACCACCATACCTGTAGGCAAGTGAGTGATGCGCACTGCGGTAGCTACCTTGTTGACATTCTGTCCGCCGGCACCTCCGCTATGGAAGATGTTAGTCCTTAAGTCCTCAGACTTTATAGATACTTCTACTTCACCAGCTTCAGGCAGGACAGCTACTGTCGCCGTTGAGGTGTGAATTCTGCCCGAAGATTCAGTAGTAGGCACTCGCTGTACCCGGTGGACGCCTCTTTCATACTTAAAACGGCTGAAAGCACCTCTGCCCTTTATTTCAAAGATGACTTCCTTAATACTGCCGATAGAGGTCTCGTTAGTATTGATGATGTCTATTGCCCATCCCTTAGATTGAGCATAGCGGCTATACATACGGAAAAGGTCAGCAGCAAATAGCCCAGCCTCATCACCACCGGTTGCAGCCCTGATTTCCATGATAACGTCCCTATTATCATTGGGGTCTTTGGGTAAAAGAGCAAGCCTTATCTCTTTAAGCAGCTGGGCTAATTGGGACTCAAGACTCTCTATCTCTTGCCTTATCAAAGTCGCCATGTCCTCGTCCAGCCCACCGCTTAGCATTGCCCTTGTTTCTTCTAATGACTTGGTGGTGGCTTTATACTTTCTAAATTTTGCTACCAGGATTTCAAGGCTGGCTCTTTCCTGAGCCAGCGCCTGTAGTTTTTTTATATCAGAGGCTATCTCAGGTATAGCCATTTGCTGTTCTAACTCCTGATAACGTCTTTCTAGTTTATCCAATCGGTCTAGCATGAAAGCACACCTCAGCCTTTTATTATATCACAGCCTCAGATAGCACTCTAGACAGGAGAGTAAGAAGGAGAGGTGAATACAATTATGTTCGGCTCCAAATTGAAATAGCTCGTTTCGAGATAATGTATGAAGGTTTTAAACGTCCACTAAGGAATATTGGTTTATATATGCAAGTGCCTTGCGACAATAAAACTGGTTCTGAACTGATAGATAAAATTGAGACACTCAGGAGAGCGTAAATTTTAATGTAAGCTCTTATTCGCAAAGAAGTTAAAATATCTGAACTTGAATATACCGCTTAATTATATAGAAGTACCTAATATTGAAGAGTCTACGATTGAACGAGTTTTAATAGTGCGTCACGAAATAGACACGGGTTACCACAATTGTTAAAACACCATTTTAGCTCATCTAGGCAGGAATAGGGCTAGCGCCCCTCTTGCACACTTCTTTTCTTGTACCAGCCCCGGACGAACAGTATGCCGAAAACAAAAAGTGGGAGTCCCGCGATGATACCTACAACCGCGTCGCTGAAGTGGAGAGGAGCGACGATGATCAGTTCCACTCCCCACACCGCAACCCACCACAGAAGGAAGACAACCCCTCCGATAGCCTCATGCTTCCATAGTGCGAGGTAGCCTACAAGGAAGAGCACGAACAGTCCTTTGACAAAGATCTGCTCCACGTCAAAGGGATCGTACGGTACGGTATTGTTGACGGGTGATCCGTCCGGCCCAAACGTCCCATTATACGCACTAGCGGGGATAAAGGTAAGAATGATGAAGCCCAAATATAGCAGAGCGAAAATCGAGGTTAATATCAACAGTGATTTCGCATGTTTCTTCACTTTCCCGGACTGGCTATTAATCTGATTTGTCATCGGTCATCTCCTTTCCATCCTTTCTTCGCGCCTCACAGAACGTAGCACCCTGACATTTATTAACCGACATTTCTCATTTTAATGCGCAATGAGGCATCCTGCCCCTCATTGGTTTTTCGCCAATAATATATCAAAGGTATCTAATTGTCAATTGCCACCTCTGAGCCTTGTAGCATTCCCGAGCGATAAGTATACTTATTTTCGGGGAACGTGCACCAAGAGGTTACTCTTTATTGTCAGGTATAAAATCAAATGTAGCGATATGTTCGCCCCTATCTGCCAAAACGTAGACGTCAGCTGCTTTTGGTATATCTTTGTATTCGATAGTAAATTCGCTACACACGGGACAGGAAACCTTATAGTCAAACGTGTTTTTCTTTCCATCTTGCATCTTTTCTAACCTGATAGGGAAAGTCTTGAATGTTCTCTCGAATATCTCAAACAGAAACGGGCTTTGGTCCACTGTGATATCAGTTATTTCAATGCAGTCGGGCTCTCGCTTTTCCACTGATTCCCATATGACATGGGCACCTTTAAGCTTTAGACGCTCATACTTCTCCGCACAGCTTGGGCAATTAACTCCACCAATATTAGCGCCGATCAAGCTCTCCATCCAAACCCCTTTTGGCCTTCTTCAAGCTTTGGTAGGCACGCTTTACCTCGTCAACCGATGTTTTATCGTCTAGAGTAGTAATGTCACCAATGCTTTCTCCTGAGGCGACTGCCTTAAGGACGCGGCGCATAATCTTGCCGCTCCTTGTTTTGGGCAGGGACGGGACAAAATAAATCTCCGACGGGGTGGCTACAGGGCCAATGGCCTGGCGAATGTGTTTTATAATATCTTTTCTTAAAGTGTCTGAGGGCGATTTTCCTTTTTTTAAGATAATAAAGAGGACAATAGCCTGTCCTTTAACGACATCCGGCTGGCTAGTGGTGGCTACCTCAGCTACAGCCGGGTGGGAGACAACAGCACTCTCAATCTCGGCTGTCCCGAGACGATGTCCGGCGACTTTTAACACCTCATCGGCTCTACCCAGCATCCAGAAATATCCATCCAGGTCACGCATGGCGAAGTCCCCGCTATAATACATCCCCGGGAAACGTGACCAGTAAGAGTCGTTGTAGCGCTCCGAGTTGCCATAGATATCAAGTAGCATGCCCGGCCAAGGCTTTTTTATTACCAAGTATCCTGTCTGACACGGAGGTAATTCTTTACCACTGGCATCAACTACAGAGGCATCAACTCCGGGAAGGGGCAGGGTTGCTGAACCTGGTTTTAAGGGTAGCGGCTCAATCCCAGGGGCCGGTGATATCATGATACCCCCAGTCTCTGTCTGCCACCAGGTATCAACAACGGGACACATCTCCCACCCGATATTCTGATAATACCACTGCCACGCCTCTGGATTTATCGGCTCGCCGACACTGCCCAGAAGCTCTAGGCTGGAAAGGTCGTGCTTAGCTAACCATTCTTCTCCGTAGCGCATAAACATGCGTATTGCCGTTGGTGATGTGTAGAGGATAGTAACCCCGTATTTTTCTATAATATCCCACCAGCGGTCAATAGTGGGGTAGTCAGCAGCCCCTTCATAGATGACGATAGAGGCACC
>NZEH01000067.1 GCA_002690375.1 Dehalococcoidales bacterium | reverse complement strand
TCCTAACCGGGCAGGATGATTTCTCCCTTAGATGCTCACTTGAGAAGCTAAAAGCATCTCTGGGGAACCTATCACTTTTAGAGGCTAATACCATAACACTTGATGGTCATAAAGTGACCCCAGACGAGCTAAGAACCGCTTGTGAAACACTACCATTTCTGGCGAAAAGGCGTCTCATTCTTGTTGATGGGCTGCTTAGGCGATTTGAGTCTAAGATTAAAGGGGGCAAGCGGAAAAAGACTTTAGGGGCACCTAGGCGACAAGATAACTATATGGCATTTGCTATCTCCATTAGTAATCTCCCTGATAGCACAGTGCTGGTATTTATAGACGGTAAAATAAAAAGCAGTAACCCTCTATTTAAGAAGCTTTTGCCTCAGTCAGAGGTAAGGTCCTTCCCACTTCTTAAGAATAGCAAGCTTCGTCAGTGGATGGGGAAACGTGTCACCGAGGAAGGTGGTAGCATATCTCCTCAGGCTATAGAGCTACTGGCTAGGCTGGTGGGTGGTAATCTGTGGGCTATGGCCAGCGAGATTAGGAAGCTGGTGCTATTTACTAAAGGTCGCCAAATTGAGGAAGAAGATGTTAAGACACTGGCAAATCATAGCCCACAGGCTAGCGTTTTTACTATGGTTGATGCCATTTTGGAGTTTAGGGTTGGACTGGCTGAGCAGGTATTGCAAGAATTACTGCAGGTGGGGATGGCTCCAGCCTATCTTCTATTCATGCTCTCACGGCAGGTTCGACAGCTTGTACGAGCCAAGGAACTGAGAAAAACCGTTCAATCTGAAGGGGAGATTCAGAATAGACTGGGCATAACCTATGAGTATGCTTTGCGTAAGACATTGGAACAAGCCGACAGATATACTCTTTGGCGACTCAAAGAGCTATATCAGAAACTTTTAGAAACCGACCTAGCTATCAAGACTGGAAAATATGGTGGAGAGCTTGCCTTAAATATCTTGGTGGCAGAACTGTGCCAAAAGTACGGGAGGCAGGCAGTAACCTAACATTATGGTCATAATCTGGACAACTGTAGCTACAACCCCCTCTGGTAAAAAAGGTGCAACAAAGTGAAAAGCTCGGGCTCGCCAGTGCTAGCCATAGACCTAGGTGGCACTAAGATAAATGTGGCTATTATTTCCGGTAGCGGCCAGGTGATGGCTAAAGAATACCATCTTACCCTGGCTGATGAGGGACCACAGGCGGTAACCACCAGGCTCCTTTCGGCTATAGACCACCTACTTAGTCAGAGCAACATAAGTTTATCCCAGATGGACAGTATCAGCATTGCCGCCGCCGGTGCCATAGATTCTGATATGGGCTTGGTCACCACATCCCCCAACCTGCCCGGTTGGAGCGATGTCCCGTTAAGGGATATGGTAAGCAGGCAGTTTGGGGTTAAGACCTGCCTACTTAATGATGCCAGTGCTGCTGCACTAGGCGAACACCGTCTCGGAGCCGGCCGGGGGACGACTAATCTTATCTATATCACGGTGAGCACAGGTATTGGTGGTGGTATTATTATAGATGGCAAATTGTATCTCGGAACCAGTGGCAGTGCTGGTGAAATAGGCCATATGACCATAGATGTTAACGGGCCGGAGTGCTATTGCGGTAACTTTGGCTGTCTGGAAGTGATGGCTTCAGGTACAGCAATTGCCAGGGAGGCAATAAGGCGTATTAAGGATGGGGGAAGCTCAACCTTATCCGATATGGTGGCCGCTAAGATAGAGAATATTACCGCTAAAGAAGTGGGACTGGCGGCTCAGAATGGAGATCGTCTTGCCTCAGAGGTTATTTTAAAGGCGGCAACCTATCTTGGGACGGGTATGGTAAATGTGGTTCACATCTTTAATCCAGAAATAATTGTTATCGGTGGTAGCGTTTCCAAAATGGGAGACCTTCTGCTAGCTCCGGTCAGAAAAATGGTGGCCGAAACGGCTTTTGGGTTGGTGGCTCAGGCGGTACGCATAGTTCCCGCCCAGCTTGGGGATGATGTCGGCGTAGTCGGTGCTGCCATCTTTGCTTGGGAGCAAAAAGTTGCTTAGGACTAGATGAAGATAGGCCCCGCATCAATTGACAGCCAGTATCACTTACACTAAAATCGTAGGTAGCCATGATCGGTGATGAAATTCGAGCGGCTTTTTTAAGTTTCTTTGAGGAAAAGGGGCATAAGGTTATTCCTAGCTCCTCTTTAATACCTCAGGGTGACCCTACTTTACTGCTAACTAGTGCCGGTATGGTACAGTTTAAGCCCTACTTTCTGGGCGAGGCCTTACCGCCCAATCCCCGTCTGGTATCAGCCCAAAAGTGTTTTCGCACTACCGATATTGGCTCAGTGGGTGATACCTCCCATCTTACCTTTTTTGAGATGCTAGGAAACTTCAGTGTTGGTGATTATTTTAAGCAAGAAGCAATTTTCTGGGCCTGGGAATTTGTTACCCAGCGCCTGAGACTTGAACCCGAGCGCCTATGGATAACTATATTCCTTGACGACGACGAAGCTTTCGGCTTCTGGCGGAAGCTTGGTATTCCTGAAGGTAAAATACTCAGGTCTGGTGAGAAAGATAACTTCTGGGGCCCAGCTGGTGATTCTGGTCCCTGTGGCCCCTGTAGCGAGATTCATTATGACCTTGGCGAAGAGGTTGGCTGTGGGAAGGATACCTGCGCCCCCAACTGCGATTGCGGCCGTTTTTCCGAAATCTGGAACTTAGTGTTTGTTCAGTATAATCAAGATAAAGAGGGAAACCACACTCTACTACCAAAACCCAATATTGATACCGGAATGGGTCTGGAGAGAACTGCCGCCGTAATGCAAGGAAAAACCTCCGTCTATGAGACCGACCTGTTTGTTCCTTTGGTACAAGGAATATCTGAATTAGTTGGGAAACAGTCTGGTGATGATGAAGATATGGATAATGCTATACGGATAATAGCCGAACACAGCCGGGGAATTGCCTTTCTCATTGCTGATGGCGTTCTTCCAAGCAATGAAGGTCGAGGCTATGTGCTCAGACGGCTACTAAGACGGGCGGCACTCTTTGGGCGAAGATTTGGGCTTAATAGGCCATTCCTTGGCGGGATAGCTGGTGTAACGGTTGGTCGTATGGCCGAAGTTTATCCTGAATTATGGCGAAGGCAGAACTTCATTTACGCAGTTATCGAACATGAGGAAGTGAAATTCCAGGAAACTCTCAGTACTGGGCTGGAGATTATTGAGAATGTAATGTCTCAGGAAGCCAGTCAGAAAGCCAGACAAATCTCAGGAGAAGATGCCTTCAGGCTGTACGATACCTATGGCTTTCCCGTGGAGCTGACCCGAGAGGTGGTGGCCAAGTCAGGTTTCTCGGTGGATATGGCGAGTTTTGATAAGGAGATGGAAAAGCAGCGGGAAAGAGCACGAGCAGCGCATAAGTTTGAATCGGTGGTAAATGATTTAGTGTATTTTGGGCAGCTCAATGTCGGCGGAACTTCCTTTGTTGGCTATCATAGCCTTGAGCAAAAAGCTACTATTGTCAAGTTACTGGTGGAAAGCGGCGAAGCCGGAACAATAGAGGCAGGACAGGAGGCAGGCATCATTCTAGATATGACCCCATTCTATGCCGAGATGGGGGGGCAGGTGGGCGATAGTGGAGAAATACAGGGCACCTCAGGGCGTTTTCTAAGTACCGATACTATTCGGGTTCCGCCCGATATTGTTGTCCATCTAGGGAGTGTTGCTCAGGGCAGTTTAGCGGTGGGAGACGAGGTTGAAGCCAAAGTGGACGAGGAAAGACGACTTGATATTGCCAGAAATCATACGGCTACCCATTTACTTCAGCTTGTCCTGCGTAAGGTATTGGGGGAACATGTACAGCAACGAGGCTCGGTGGTAACTCCAGACCAATTCAGATTTGACTTTTCTCACCTTGCCACTATGACCAAAGAGGAAGTAGCGGAAGTACAGCATATCGTCAATGAAAAGATTCGTTTAAACCTGAGAGTATTTGACCAAGAGTTGTCCTATAAGCAGGCGATTGATGAGGGTGCCATAGCCCTGTTTGACGAAAAGTATGCCGATGTGGTTCGGGTAGTGAAAATCGGCAGGCCGGCTATTTCAGCCGAGCTATGTGGTGGCACCCATGTCACTAGCACTGGAGAGATTGGCTTCTTTCAGATTGTCACTGAAACGAGCATTGGTGCCGGACTTCGGCGCATTGAAGCCGTTACCGGCCGTGGGGCTGAGGCAGCAATTAAGGAGAGTATTGATACCCTATTGGATGAGGTCTCGGCTAAGCAGGTTGAGCTAGAAAAAGCATTTAAGCGAGCTCAAGCTCTGGAGCGGGAGCTGGCTAGGAGAGAGGCTGAGTCTTTACTTGAACAAGTGGAGATAGTTGGTGGGACAAGGATACTAGCAACTCGGGTAACATCTTCTCGGCAGGAGACTCTACGGGAGATGATTGATGTATTGAGAGAAAAGCTAACAAGTGCGGTGATAGTTCTGGGTACAATATACGAGAATAAACCAGCGTTTATTGCCGCTGTAACCCCAGATTTAGTTAAAAAAGGTTACCATGCCGCAGATATAGTTAGTAGGGTAGCTGGGGTAGCTGGTGGAGGTGGTGGTGGCAAAGCCAGCCTAGCCCAGGGTGGCGGCAAGGATAACGGTAAATTAGATGAGGCTCTTCGGCTAGCAAAGAGCTTAATGTGAGGTTTGACAGTGAACGCGGACACGAGTGAAGGACTTCAGTTAAGCAAGGTTTTAATCACCAGAAGATTGAAGGGGTGAAACCCCTTCAATCTTAACTCCTTTCTCCTCTCCTTCAAAAGGAGTTGATAGATAATCTCAAAAAGTCTGGAGGTAAATATCACGCGCAGTTTAGGACTTGATATTGGCGATAAAAGAATTGGGGTGGCCTTAAGTGACCCCACGGCAGTACTAGCAAGTCCGCTTACAATAATTTACTGCCAAGATGATTTAGCCGACCTAGGGGCTATTACCAGTGTTATTAACCAGTATCAAATTGAGCGGGTTATAGTTGGCTTGCCACGCTCAATGGATGGTAGCCTAGGGAAGCAGGCGGAGAAGGTAAAAGCCTTTACCCAAAAGCTACGCAGTCATACGGAAGTTCCTATATTGTTTAGGGATGAGCGCTTGAGTACGGTATCGGCTAGACGCTTGATGCGAGAGGTTAATACTAGAAAAGCCAGAAAAGAAAGTAAAGACGATGCCATAGCCGCCGCCCTCATTTTACAGGCCTACCTGGATGAGGGATAGGGGGTGAGGTTTATAGGAAATCCAAGCAGTTTTCATGTGGTAAAGTCAGGCACGAATAGTCAAGCCCGTGCCGGGGAGCTCCTAACACCACACGCCGTAGTACCGACACCGGTATTTATACCAGTGGGTAGTCAGGCTACGATTAAGACACTGACTCCGGAGGAGCTAAGTGCCATCGGCATCTCTATGGTACTGGCTAATGCCTACCATCTCTATCTTAGGCCAGGTATCCCTGTAATTGAAAAGATGGGCGGTTTGCACCGCTTTATGGCCTGGAATGGTGCCATTCTTACCGATAGCGGCGGTTACCAGCTATTCAGCCTAGCCCCCTTAAGTCGAGTCAGCGATGAGGGAATTACCTTTCGCTCTCATATTGATGGCAGCCAGCACTTTATTACCCCTGAGCTGGCTACCCAGTTTCAGGAGACTCTTGGTGCCGACATTATCATGGTTCTGGATGAGTGTCCGGCTAGTGATGCCAGCTTTGAAAAAGTCAAGGCGGCAATGGATCGGACTCATCAGTGGGCTTTAAGATGCCAAAGGGCTCACCAGTCTAATAATCGGGCTCTCTATGCCATTGTGCAAGGAGGAGTCTTCGCTGAACTCAGGCGTAAATCAGCACACTACCTTACCTCGCTGGGCTTCTCCGGTTATGCTATCGGTGGTCTTAGCCTTGGCGAGCCCAAGGAAGTAACCCAAGCTATGATTTCGGAAACAGTAGCTCTACTGCCGAAGGATAAGCCACGCTACCTCATGGGAGTTGGCTCCCCGGAAGATATCATTGAAGCGGTATCAAAAGGGATAGACATTTTTGATAGTGCCCTGCCGACCCGTATTGCCCGAAATGGTGCTCTTTTTACCCGGCTGGGGCGGGTGAATATCAGCAACAGCATCTATAGCCGGACGCAGCAACCGCTTGACCCAGATTGCGCTTGCTATACCTGCCAGACCTTCTCCGCCGCCTATCTTCATCACCTATTCCGGTGTGACGAGCTTCTCGCCTACCGGTTGACTACCATCCATAACCTGAGCTTTCTAAGTAACTTAATGCATGAGGCACGGGTTGCTATCCTAGATAATACCTTTAGCTCTTTTAAGGACAGCTTTCTTAAAAGTTACAAACCGACCAATGAACAGGTCAGGCTTGAGCAGAAGCAGAAGTGGCTAAAAACCCGCAGTAAGTAAACTTTCCGTAGCCATTATAGCAATTTAATTACACCTCGTAATAACTTCATAAACGCAGATTAGTAGAATTAAATGTTTCCTTCTGGTCTATCTCTTCTAGTTATGAGCCAGCAAACTATGATGTTGACAACTATTTTATTTTATGCTAGCATATAAATTACCTTATAGTTTATTTTGACTGGGTTGCTGGTTGTTTCATAGGCACCCCCTACTAGTGGTAAAAGTTTTATAGATGTTGAAGACGGCTACATAAAGTAAGTAACTGGTGACTAAAAGCTAAGCTCATGGCTTGGTGAGAGCTCGCCAAGCTGTTTTTTTTATGCTCCGCACCTTAACAATTGAATAACGGACTAATATCAAATCTGAAGCAGGTCAAGCGGGAAAAGGCGCACGGTGGATGCCTTGGTATCAAGGGCCGAAGAAGGGCGTGGTAAGGCTGCGATAAGCCTCGGCGAGCTGTCTAGCAAGCCTAGCCGGGGATTCCCGAATGGGGCAACCCGTTCTTCCAAAAGAAGGACACCCCCAGCTGAACACATAGGCTGGGAGGAGGTAAGCAGGGGAAGTGAAACATCTCAGTACCCTGAGGAAAGGAAATTATTCCCCAAGTAGTGGCGAACGAAAGGGGAGAAGCCCAAACCATATGAGCTAAGTGGTTCTGAGGCCTAGGCTTATATGGTGTTGTAAGGCAGGTAGGGCCCGGCTCAGAGAGGGCCAAGGAGTTACAAACCGAACCCTAGCTGAAGGTTACTGGAAGGGGCAACCACAGAGGGTGACAGTCCCGTAGGCTAAAGGGGGAGGCTCCTTACCTGTTCTTGAGTACCACGGGACACGAGAAATCTTGTGGGAATCTGCTCTGACCACAGGGCAAGGCTAAATACCCTTGATGACCGATAGTGAACTAGTACCGTGAGGGAAAGGTGAAAAGTACCCCGGG
>NZEH01000066.1 GCA_002690375.1 Dehalococcoidales bacterium | reverse complement strand
AGTTACTTGATCGTAAAGTGGTTGGTATCATGGTTAGATCTGGCTGTGAATCAATCGGAATTGGAGTTGAAACCTTAAATCAAAATCACTACTACCTATTGAGAACCAGTCTTCTGGCTTTTGATAGATATCAAAACCTCGTCCGATTTTGATGATCCAGCCGTTATCCAATCGGATCTCTCTATCGTGAACCGTATCGCTGAATTTATAGTTGAAATCTATCCCATGTTCTTTTAAACTCTTCTGTAAGATAGAGAACTTCTCGACGATTTCTTCCTTTTGGTCTTTTCCATCAAAACCAGTCACAAGATTAATCGTTTTTACATCATGCAACTTAACCATAAGCTCGCAGAATCTGATAAAATTCTGAATCTGATGTGGTAATCGGATATAGGAATCCTCAACTGAAACTGTTTGTGCCCCCTTTAAATAAGCACCGAACAATTTCTCGTAGCTGTAGCCGGTATCACCGTAATAGATAGTGAAATGCTGGTCTTTTGGTTGGCTAGTATCCATATTCTGCTCGGCAAATCCAGCAGGATGCGATGGCTCAAATTCCTCTTCGGCTACTGGCATTTCTTTAGAAGAAGGCGCCGATTTCTCCGTCTCAGTTTTAGTCTCGGATGTTCCAGGTAACCCCTGGCGAACAGGATTCTGGGTGGCGCCAGAATTCTTGGACTCGGGGCACCAAACATGGTAAGGAAGGTTTTGGCTGGGTGGTGGAGCAGAACTTTATTTCTCACTGTTTATGCGGGTTCTTCAGCAGATTTGTCATGGCTTGAGACTCTAAATCCGACTGACCTCCAGGGCACTGAGTATAGAAACTAATCGATCTTGGAAAGTACTGAAACAGCACGATCACGAGCTTCAGCCTTGTGAATATCAATGTCAAAAACTTTTAACTCTTTTCCAGAGCGAAGGAAAATCAATACCACTTCCTTCACGGGTTTCTTTGTTGCCTCCTCCACCGCAAACGCGTAGGCACCACCTTGTAATTCATATTTTCCTTGAGCTTCTGGTAAATCCGATTCATCATTCAACGTATCAGTCTTGTAGTCTACTATCACTAATCCACCATTTTCTTCAAAGAGAAGATCAATAAATCCCTCAACTAAACCATCTCCTACTGCGACACTGACAAAAACTTCTCGATAGTAATTACCTGAGGAAAGTGCGCGTTTTACCACGACTGTTTCAATACCTTTCTTCGTAAGGTCAATAACTTCCTTCCACAAGCTTGGAATGCCTTCAGCAGCCGCTTGAGCTTTACTTATTTCTTCCAAATTTGATTGGGTAACTAAATCCACACTTTGTAATACGCTGTGTACAGCTCGTCCTAAATTAGTACTGCCACGGCCTCTCCGATAATAGGTTTCACCTTTTTCAGCCTCATCTTTTTCTATACTCGCAATAGCAGTAACTGAAGTGGAAGCAGGCTTACCTGCCCGTTGAAGTAATTCTTTCCTGGTATTCATCCAAGCTTCTCGATCAGCCTGAGTATCCGCTTTTTGATCTTCGGTTTCCGTCGAAGCTCCCGGTATTGCTTTTGTACTGTATAGATCTATCTCTCTCCACAAATCTGGATATTCTGAGCCAAAACGGTTGATAATTGCAGCGGGCGAATCAATGCTTTTTTCTGGGTGGTATAAACTTAATACCAGATGATCCTTGGCTCTTGTTGTAGCAACGTACATAAGCCGTACGCCTTCTTCTACTTCAGCTAATTTCTCCCTTGCCTGTATTTCCTCAAACCCACCTGTGGTGAAACTTGGTTGATTAGTCGGTCCAATACGTACCGCAACCGAATGCGTGGCTCTGTCAAACGCTACAAGTCCGCTAGTATGCCTTGGGCTGTGACCCAAGCCTGTTAATATTACAATTGGGAATTCAAGGCCTTTAGCTGCGTGAATAGTCATTATGCGAACAGCATCTGCATCAGTTTCTGGCACAGGGGTCTCCACCATCCGGGCACCTTCATCAGCCTGTTTTTCTATCCAGTCTAAAAATGAACGAAGAGATCTTTCTTCAACGCGAGCGAAAGCACGCGCACGCTCTACAACAAGCCGTAATCTGCGTAAACGTTCCCGCGGTCTCGGCCTCCCAAAACAGACTTCTGTCATCTGACGTTCCCTGATGAATCTCTCTATTAATTCATCTAATGGAGTCCAAATCCGTTCCTGATGGTATTTATTGAGCACGGCTAAAGCTTCTCGCACTGGGCCATTTGCTGTACCGGGATTGATATAATCTAGTTTCCCACCATCTTCAACAAACTGGAGTAGTTCGATATCACTGCATCCAAATGCAGATGAACGTAGAGACGCTACCAAAGCAACCTGATCAACAGGCATATCAATAGACCTGAGGCAACTAAGTAATTCTCGAACATCCTGTGTCCCTAAAACTAGCGATTGACTCTCAATTCGATAAGGTATGTTATTCATTTCAAGAGCCCTCTCCAATGTTTGAAGCCCCGTCCGAGTTGGCATAAGAATACATACATCCTGGAATCGGCTCTCTCTGAGTTCGGCACCGTTTTCATCCCGTACCATCCAAGGGACTGCCCTGATATCTTGAAGGACACCTGTAACAGCTTCAGCTTCTTGGCGCCTTATCTCGGCTGCATATCCCACAGTAGGTCCCCCGAAGTAGTGGACTCCCAGTTTTGGTTCTGCTTTAGCTGATTTCCAACGGGCAACGAGATCAATGTAAGGTGCCTGAATACCGGGAATACCTTCTCCCATCCACTCAGTAAAAATCGAATTTACCCAACTGATAACAGGATCTTGGGATCGAAAATTCTGGGAAAGGGTGACGATATCACCCTCCATCAGACTCCTCACTTGCTCGACCGTAGTAATATCAGCTCGTCGGAAGCGATAGATTGATTGTTTTGGATCTCCAACTACGAATAGTTTACCGGGTTTAATTACTAAACCGGTCCAGTCGTCGGGTTCATCGGTTGGTGTTCTTGATTCTCCAGCGAGAAGAAATGCGATTTGTGCTTGAATCGGGTCTGTATCCTGGAATTCATCAATAAGGATATATTTAAAATTATTCTGGAAGAAGGTCCTGGACTCAAGATTATCTCGCAATAAATCCCGGGCCCATATCAGTAAATCCTGGAATTCTACCTTACCAGAACGGCGTCGTTCTTCCGTATAGTCTAGAACGAAGCAACGCAGACTTTCCAGTATCGGCATAAAGGAAGCTCTACGAACAAGTTCCAATTCCTGACTTCTCACGCCCTCAAGTTCCTGGAGAATCCATTTCATCTCCTTACACCCATTCACACTTGATCCAGGATTTATGCTCCAGTTCTTCTGTGTCCCACTGCCACACGAAAGCTTAGTCCTTTTTGCCAAAATCATGGTTGCAGCTTCACTACCTGCACCCAAATTTTTCAGACGATCACCCAGTTCAGCAACAAGATTAGCGTGGCCGGCTAAAGGGTCTTCAAGACCATTATGGGCAAGAGGTAATAATTCTCTGATTTCATTTACCGCGTTGATGACCATTGCAGCAGATCTCTTCGGTGGTTCCTTCTCCAGAGAAAAATGGTCAGGTAAAAGGTCATAATTTTCGTGAAAAGATTTGGCTACCGTTCTCAGGTTTTCAATCTGTAAACCCAAGTTTAATACTTTCTGTAAATCTCTGGATGTTGTTTCATCAGCAAGGATTGCCTCCAGCCACTGCTGAAATCTTTCTTCAAAACTTATTGTTGCTTCAATAGCCTCAACCGTATCAAAATTTGGCGGTAAACCGGCTTCAAGAGGCAGTTCGTGAAGCAAAGCTCCAGCAAAGCTATGTAGTGTTCTGATAGAAGAATTCCCCAGTCCACGGGCCGCTTCATAACTCCGCTCATATTCGGTCGAGGAACTCTTAGCTTTACTTATCACTTCCTCAAGTTTTTGGCGAACCCTATCCCTCAATTCCGCGGCAGCTGCTTCAGTAAAAGTAATAGCGGCAATATCAGCTACTTTTGCCCGGCCAGAAGTTATCAGGTTAGTAATACGCAAAACTAACGCTTCAGTTTTGCCGGTGCCTGCTCCTGCCTCAACAAAAAGCGTTTCATCAAGTGCTGAAATTATTTTGTCCCGCTGATCCTGATCAGCTGGTATAAATTCTCCGGTCATCCCTCAACTTCTTCTTCAGGCATTAGATCGCTCAAACTGAGATAATGAGCTATCCCTGAATCCTTTTTTTTTCTTTCCCAAAGTATATCCACATTTGCGGGGCAAACCCGTTTAAAATCGCAATAACGGCAATTGTCCAAGCTGTCCTGCGGCCCTGGATTTGCCGGGAAAATGCCTTGTTCGATCCCCGAAGCAATGATTTCCACCATCTCCTGATATCGATCTTCTACTTCAGCAAGTGGAACACCTTTTCTCTCAAAACCCCCTCGAGTCGTGGCGAACCAATAAAGGGCTTCGACTTCTACATCCCGATCATGAGCATTTCTTATGGCCTGGGCATACACTGGCAACTGAAGAAATCTGCCTTTCCCAAGCGGATCTTCCCTCATATCTCTATAGGGAGAACTGGTGCCGGATTTATAATCAATAACAATCAGATTAGTACCAGAGGCTGATTCGTCTACCCTGTCTATTATTCCTCGTAATCTAATATGAGAGCCGTTCTTTCGAGTGATTATCACAGGCGGAAGGTCTTCATCATTTCCGAATCCAAATCTTCGCTCCACCCACAACGGTTTTGTTTGCTCATTACCCCGCCACTTTCCGTCTGAATCCAGGAAAGCTACCAAATCATGGCGTATTTCCTCTTTCGCCAAACCCCAAAAAATAGGCCTCCCTGTAAGTCCATCGGCTTCAGCTTTTTCAAACTCTTCATCGGCTATCTTCGTGAGAAGAGTTACATGGGAGTCTGTCCAGGGTTGCCCAAAATCAGGCAGATCACCTTGCTCTTGAACCGTCGCAACAAAACGTTCCAGTATCTCATGTATAAGACTTCCCTTGTCCATTGCTGATATGGTCATGATTTCTTCAGGTTGCTCCAAAGTTGAAATGCGAAGAATATCACCCAAATAGTATTTGAACGGACACTCAGCCCACCTTTGAAGCTTTGTGGGGGAAAACTGACTATCTTGCGGTAATCCTAGCCTTCGACTGGTACCTGACAAGTCTACAAGGCAACCATCCCAGACAGTAAAACCACTCCCCTGCCTTCCTTTTTCCATCTGCAAAGAACGACGGCCTGGGCTGCCTTTACCCATGAGAAAATGACTCTCAAGATGATGACCATTTTTATGCCACCTTACGATACTGGCCAAATCATAGTCATGTGTATCCGCTGGAGTCAGATTACTGGAGTGGGAAAGACTGTGTTGTGCGGAATATATCACAGAAAGCCATTGTTCGTGCTCTAATTTCTCAATTTCGGTAGAGCGAACGTAATCACCATACAAAACTCCTGCTTCGCTAACAAACCATGGTGAAGGGAACTGACCGCGCTGAGACGATGTGTCGGTACGAGGATATGAAAGTATTCGTTGTTGTCCAGATGCGAGAGCTGCCAGAAATAGGCGTCGCTCTTCAATACGCTTGGCATCACGTAGGGGAAGATTTTCATTTTCCGGTAGCGTTGCTCGTATACGATCTGGCAACAGCGCATCGTCGGCTATCCTGGGAGGGAAAACTCCTTCTGCCATGCCGACAATATACACAACTTCAAAATCCATACCTTGCGCACTGGCAACAGACGCGACAAATACTCCCGATCCAGTGGGTCCTGTTCTGCCTACTGAAGTTTCCAGAGAAGTATTTAACATCGAAATAAAGTCGGCAAGATTTGCCCCCCCGGGAAGTAAATCATCGAGTGTTTTTAGCTCATCTAGCAGGTTTACTATTCGATCGTAACTTCCCTGATGCTCCTCCGGCCACTCATCAGGCTGCTGGGTATACTTCTCAATGAGACCGCGAGACCATGCGGCAAAATCACCCCATTCACTTCCTTCAGGCGGAGTTTTATTTGAAGAAAGCTCTTGGATGAATATGCGAAGACTACTGGCAGATTCTTTCAGTTTCTTTACCCCTTGAACCTGTCCTGGACTGGCTTCATCCTTATTCCCTATTTCATCAATTCTCTGGTCCAGGCTGCCAATATAGTTGTCTAGTCGTTCTTGCCATTGTGAAATCCCTTTGGTAATACCAATCTCTCTACTTATCACTTCCCATCGGGCATATTCACTCAGACTAAAACTATCCGTTAAGCTTGTTTTGACGGGAGTTTCAGCTATCCAGCGCATGACGCTATCTCGAGCAAAATCACTTTCCAATATTTCTAAGAGATACAATAGTAACTTTCCGATTGGAGTATCCTTAAGCTGGATTGAGTCAGGGCCAGAGACTGGTATACCCGCAAACCGCATTTGATTATGTATTAGCAAACCGTAGGGGTCTGATTGCCGGTACAAGACAGCTACTCTATGAAATGGAAGACCCTCTTCGGCTTGTTTTAAAATAGTACGCACGACCCAGCGTATTTCTTCCTGGGCATCAGGGGCTATTAACAAGTGCTGAATGCCGTACCTTTGTTCTATCTTTTCGCTTGATTCGACCAGAGAAAGGATCTTTTCTAATCGAGGCACGATTGATCTTACTTTCATATCAGTTTCGGATTCACCTGTAAGCCCCAGAATCACTGCACATTGCTCTAATTCACCTAAGGCATTTATCAAGTCAATCTCACCCGGAGAGAAATCGGACACCAGGCAGAAGATAGTAAACCCAAGGTCTTTTAGTACGCTACCCGCCCTGCCCTCTTTGACCGCTATCGCAGCGACTTTTGAGAGTTCTTCTCTGGTGTAATAATGGTCAAGGGAGTTACCAAATAATCTGTACCAATCTACTATTTGTTTACGGAGAGAATCCTTGGTTTCCAGAGCCTGCAAACTGACTGCTGATAAATTTGACAGATTTCTGAAAGTGTTTCTTATAGATGCAAGTAGTTTTGGGTGTTTGGATACGCCTCCGAGTGGGCCTTGGCCGGAAATATCTCCGGCCAATTTCTGGATCACGGCTAATTCCATAAGGGAAGACCGTGGTACTTTTCCCTGGGAAGCAAGAGTTGGAGAACCAAGATATTCAGCAAGTCTTGCCGTAACCATAAAACGGACGTTGACTAGCCCGCCTTTCTTACCTAGCGAACGGCGCAGAGACAGTCCTGCATATTGACTGGGGACTACGATAGTCACCGGGGCCAGAGGGTCGTCTGTTTTCGCTTCACGTATCAGTAAAGCAAGACGTTCCTGAGTTTCCATCCCATATCTTTCTAAATATAATTGTGAAATATCCATCGATCTCCTATCGAGCATTAGTAATGGTAACCCTTTGCGAAAGATCAGTCCAGAGCAACTCTTGACAGAAACGTTTTATCAGCTGGATTTGTAACAAGCGTTAATCAATCGTTAATGACTTCCATTATTTGACTCCAACTTACGTACTTCTTTCGCCTATGAGTAGGAACAGGTAAGGTGAAGCATATATGGTTCCTTCTTATGCATTAATCCAACAATGAAAATATTTACCCAATTTATCTGGAAGCACTGGAGGCATTTTCCGGTCCAATATTAATAGCGATAATTCTTTTTGGAGATCGTTAATGATAAAATCACCACTAATTGGTTGATTATCAAATATTTCTGATGCCGGGCTTAAAACTTCAACATCGATTCTATTCTCTGATTCACGATTAAAGTAGTGTTGGCGAATAAATGCTATTAGATTTCCACTTCTGGGGTTATCATTATCTGAAATCTCAGCTGTATAGAATCGTTCCATGCCCGGTTCTTTGCTTGTCAAAACTGTTTATTCTCCAGCCAGCGATCAATTGTCTTCTTTGCGATTAGGTCGCCGAGGGATTGTACATGTGGCATGTAAAGACCTCCGTGTGTCGACATTCACCAAACCAAGTCTTTTTGGTAAGGGCAATTATACACCTATCATTATAGCTAAACAAAACATAATTATGAGGAGATTTTATGAAAGCAAAGTCAGCTATGGCAAAACCTATTCCTTGATGATAAGGCCACAGGAGTACT
>NZEH01000065.1 GCA_002690375.1 Dehalococcoidales bacterium | reverse complement strand
GAGCCACCAGTAGTAGATGAGCCACCAGTAGTAGATGAGCCACCAGTAGTAGATGAGCCACCAGTAGTAAGCCCTGATGAGGAAACAGCACTTAACATGTGGCTGATTATTGGACTCATCTTGGTGATTGTCCTTATTGTCTTCGGAGCTGGCAAACTGCCGCAGGTCGGTGAGGCCTTTGGCAAGGGGATACGCGCCTTCAAGAAGGGGACGAAAGGCGACGATGAAGAAGAGGCTACCAAGGCTGAGACTGAGACTGAGACTGAGACCGAGAAGAAGCCTAAAAGAAAGGCCAAAAAGAAAAAGGTAACCAAGGCAAAAACTGAGGCCCAAACCGAGGCAAAAACATAGTTGAGCCAGAGAAGAAGTTTAAGTTATTTTAGGATTATAAATACCTCTTTGTGATTTTTGGTTGTAGCCCTCTTGAGTGGAGGTTTTTAAGCATTAACTTTAATCCCGGGGGAAACTACTTTGAGCCCGATGCCCTTTCCTCTTATCAAGGGGAAGGGGAATTTCTTTAGAGGGACTTTTGCCCCGTGTGGTTGTCATGAGTGGTAGATTATGGGGAAAAGAGATGGGGAGTTATCCCATTTAGACGAGAGCCAAATACTCTGGGACGAGCCAGGTTGTGGCGTATTTAATCTTTGGTTATTAGTAGAGGGCTAGGACAGTGGGATTTTTTGATATCGGTTTTCAAGAAATAATAATTGTCCTTATGGTTGCCCTATTAGTACTTGGGCCAAAAAGGCTGCCGGAGATTGCCCGTAAGATGGGGAGGATATACCGTAACATAAGGAAGATAACCGGTGACTTTACCAAGGAGTTCACAAAAGTAATAGATGAAGACGAAGAGTTAAAAGATGTAGCCAAGTCACTGGACGCTGACGCCAGAGGGTTATCAAAGGCAGTAGATACAGAGACTAAAGGGCTAGCCGAGACAGTGGATACCAAAGAGTTAAAAAATGTGGTAGATGCCGAAGCCGAAAAAGTAGAGAAGGCGCTGGATATAGACGCTAAAGATTTACAAAAGACACTGGATACGGAAACCCAGGAGTTAAAAAATGTGGTAGACACCGAAACCCAGGAGTTAAAAAACGTGGTAGATACCGAAACCCAGGAGTTAAAAAACGTGGTAGATACCGAAGCCGAAGAGATAGGTAAGGCAACAAAGTCAGCGGATGAAGAGACTAAAGAACCAACAAAGACCAAAGATATTGAATCAGGGTCTGAAAGCATGGATTAGCCCGGGAGTTTGAGGTGCCAGCCGAAACTACTAGCCATGAAGAGACAATTGAAAAGATGCCCATCATGGAGCATCTGGTTGAAGTGCGGGACCGTCTCTTCAAGGCTGTAGGCGCCGTAATCGTTACTACCGTCATTGCTTTTATATTCTATAATCAGATTATCGCTTTTTTGCTTGCACCAGCCCCGGCAGACATGAAGATGCAGACGATAACGATAATGGAGCCGCTCAGCATCTTCTTTAAGGTATCTCTCACCGCCGGCCTCATTGTTGCCATGCCGTTTCTCGTCTATCAGCTTTTCGCCTTTGCTTCTCCGGCACTCACTAGCAAAGAAAAAAGGTATATCTACATGATACTGCCAGCGGTAATGGTAATGTTCCTTACCGGAGTTGCTTTTGCCTACTATATTGCCTTGCCACGGGCAATGGGGTTCTTTGCGACTTTTGGTAGTAGCTGGGTGAACATTGAGCCTGCGATCAGTAGCTATATTAACATCGTAACCAGACTGCTGATAGGGGTTGGTCTCATGTTTGAAACGCCGATAATAATAATGGTTCTAGCCAGGATGGGTCTGGTGACACCGAAGTGGCTGGCTGATCGGCGGAAGATATGGATAGTGCTAGCCTTTGTAATAGCGGCTCTTATCACCCCTACCTTTGACCCTATAAATCAGACCATTATTGCCCTGCCGCTAATTATTCTACTGGAGCTTTCTATTTGGCTATCCAAACTTGTTTATAAGAAGAAATCCGAACCGGTCCCAGATGAAGAGTAACTTCTTAACTAAATCACTAGGTAAGATGGACAGGTAGTTGAGTGAGTTGTTTAAGCCTCCACCAGCCTTTGACTTTGATTGTTGAGATGGTTAAACTACCTATTGATATATTTCTGAAATTATTAAAATGCTCGCTAATATAGTGGTTATGGCAGGTAGTAAGCGTTGCTAAAGAAATTCTGGCAAAGATGGGGCTCAGCAACGCTAGTCACTCTGGCGGTGACTAGCCTTGTAGTCACCGGGGTTTACGCTCAGGTGACGTACCATAGTGATGTTGAGATATACCTGTCGCCGGCGCTATCCGAGGCAACAGAGTTTGAGTTGTTGCAGTCTACTGAAGACGGCTACCTCTATTTGGGGACGGTGGGGGCAGACGGCGGCGATGTTAGCGGCAGGCCGGTGGGCTATGTTACTGTCGCCAAAAGTGACGGCTATGGCGGAGAGATGACCGTTGTAGCGGGTTGGTCGCTGGAGGCTACCATTCTTACTCTGGAGGTGCCGGAGCACTTTGAAGACATGCGGCCATGGTTTCAGCGCATGTACGATCAGGGATTTTTTGACCAGTACATCGGACGCCAGTACAGCGAACCCCTCCTGGCATACACCGATATTGATGTTATCACCCGCTCAACGGTCTCTTGCACCGCTGTGGCTATGGGAGTGCAACGAGGGCGGGCATTGATAGCCGGGCATTTGGGCGATCCCCGCCCGGTACCTCCAGAGCCTATTTCCTTTGGGCAAGCGGAGATATTGCTACTTGTTGGGCTTGGCTCGGTGGTGTCGCTACGCCTAGTACCGGGGTTAAAAAAATTCCGTTGGGCTCGTTATCTTACCCTGCTCTTTGGTTTGGTGGTGTTAGGCTTCTGGTTTGTGATACCTCTCAGCCTGGTTAATTTTGTCATCGTAGGCTTTGCCCCGGCGTGGCAGCACCACCTGCTTCTCTATATCCTGGTTCTTGGTGTGGTCGGTCTGGCGGTCGTGTTGTCTAAGAACTTCTATTGTTTCTGGCTCTGTCCCTTTTCCGCAGTGCAGGAGGTGATGCACTTTCTCGGTGGTGGCCGAGTGACCCCTAGCTCTAAATGGCAACGGAGGCTGCGTAACACCCCCTATTTTGTGCTCTGGCTAGCCCTATTCTTGGCGCTGCTACTTCGCAATCCGTCTATGGCGAGCTTTGAACCGTGGAACGCCCTCTTCAGTCTTAGCGGCACGGCGGAGCAATGGCTTCTGGTGGGGGTAACTTTGGTTACCGCCATGATTGTTAAAGATTTCTGGTGTTGGTATCTCTGCCCGATTAGGGCGGTGATAGATACTGTACTAAAAATACGTAGGAGGGTTAAGGCAGAATGGTTGCAGAAGGTCAGCCCCAGGCTAAAAAGGACCACTTAAGAAACGGGACAATCATATTCTTGGTATCGCTGGTGGTGGTAATCAGTGTGGTTCACCTCTTCTTAAATGTAATCTCGCCGGCTTTGCCAGTCATTGAGTTGCCACTTAAGTTCTCGGCACCGCAGTAGCATAATGGAAGGGGAGAGATATGAAGCGAAGCATAACTCGGCGTGATTTCTTGCACTTAACTGGTATTGGTGCCGGTGTGCTGGTGGCTGGCGGCATTGGCTTTAAGCAGTTCCTTAGCAGCTCGGTGCCGGAGCTTAAGCGCTACAGCGAGACGCGCAAACTTTTGGGGACTTTGGTTAACATCACTCTGATTGATACCGACGAGCCTAGAGCGGCTGATATTGTTAAGGACACCTTTGCTGAAATTGAGCGTCTATCGGGCTTACTTAGCCGCCACGATCCCTTAAGTGAGCTGTCACGCTTAAACAATGCCGGCCGGCTGGCCGGCGCTTCTAGCGAACTGGTTTCGGTGCTGGAGCGGGCCAGGTACTATGCCGAACTTACCGATGGTGCCTTTGATGTTACTGTTAAGCCTCTGGTGGACCTCTATAGCACTCACTTTGCTGCCTATCATTCCCCTCCTGATGCCGCCGCCGTAGCTGAGGCGCGGCAGTTGGTGGGTTACCAGATGCTTAGCCTTAAAGGTAGTGATGTGGCTTTGCTTAAGCCCGGCATGGGAATTACGCTGGATGGCATCGCTAAGGGTTATATAGTAGACCAGGCGGTTACTTTGCTAAAAACCAGGGGGATGGCTCAGGTGCTGGTGGAAGCCGGCGGTGACCTTGCTCTTCGCGGCCGGCGTGAAGACGGCCACCCGTGGCGGGTTGGCATTCATCATCCCCGGGCATTAGCCGGCTATTACCAGGTACTAGAACAGAGCAATGGCGCTCTGGCGACATCAGGAGACTATGAGGCCACCTTTACCGCCGACTTTCAATATCACCACATAATAGACCCCCGCACTGGCTCGTCACCGACGGGGTTATCCAGCGCCACAGTGCTGGCTGGCGATGCCGCCTCCGCTGACGCTTTATCCACGGCGGCTATGGTCTTGGGCATGACTGAAGGACTTGAGCTTCTGGAGCGGCTAGCGGGTGCTGAGGCATTGCTGATAGATAAGCAGGTGATGAGCTGGACGACCAGTGGCTTCCCTGCCCCAAGCACCTGATGAAAGCGTCAGGCTTCTAAGATATTATTTGGGCAAAAATAATCCTGTTTGTTATATTCATTTCCTTTTAATAAGTCTAACCTATAATCCGGTGGTAATATTCTAATTCTGTCCTCAGTGACTTGACAGCATATATTTCCGTCACATATTATTGGTAACATCAGAGCTTGGTTGACCAGCAGGAAGAAGAGTAGCTACTATAATAGCAGTAGTTCAAAACTTGGGTCGGAGGGCTTAAATGCTAGAGAGTTGCGCCTGTCATTTTTGCGGGGGGAAAGTAGAATTCAGCCAAGAAGAACTCCCTTGTGATGTCTTAAGTGGCTGGTTTATGGTTTCCCATATGAAAGGCTTAGAATCGCCTGATAGTTATAGCTTTTGCTCTTCTAGCTGCCTCCAGAGATGGGTGGCCGGCCAGGTTCCCGCAATTCCCGAGATATTTCTAAAATCTCTGGGCGAAGAAACCGGTAACTAAGCCAGCCTTAGATCAAATGTCCGCTGGAGCTAAAGGTGAGCTTTAGCTCGGAAACTCACGCTTTATTTTATATAGTAGAAAGGGGGCTTACGTATCATGAGTGAAATTCCTGAAATTGGTAAAATCTCGGCTGAAATTTTCCATGAACTTATATTTCCCAGGCTGGGGGCTGAGAATGAAAAGATTCTGGTTGGGCCCCAGCACGGAGTAGATACCGGCATAGTGGAAATTGGGGATAAGGCGGTGGCCTTCACCTGTGACCCGGTATTTATCCTTCCTGATTTCGGTTGGGAGAGGGCGGCTTGGCTTGCTATCCATATCCTTGCCTCTGATGCTGTTACCTGTGGCCTTAAGCCCCAATTCTTAGCTATAGACTTAAACCTGCCTATGGAGATGACCAAAGAGCAACTTGAGCTTATGTGGCAGACCATGCATCGAGAGTGTCAGAAGCTGGGTATCTCCATTATCTGTGGTCATACCGCCAGGTACGAAAATTGCCACTACCCTATGGTGGGCGGGGCGACTGTGGTTGCTGTTGGTGAAAAAGATAAGTATGTTACACCGGCTTTAGCCAGGGCCGGGGATCAGATAATCATCACCAAAGGGCCAGCCATTGAGGCAACTGGTATTTTTGCTGCTATGTTCCCTCGGTTACTTGAGCAGGAATTCGGGCTAAGTTTCAGCCAGAAGGCCGAGCAGGTCTTCTATGAGATGTCGGTGGTGACTGATGCTATGACTGCCGTCAGTGTTGGTGTTAGGGAAGATGGTGTTGTCGCCATGCATGATGCCACCGAGTGTGGTATATGGGGCGGCCTGTACGAGATGGCTGATGCTGCCGGTCTGGGAGTAAGGGTGGAGCAGGAGAAAATTGTGGTTGCTGACTGCGTTATGGAGATATGCCGCTATTTTGACATTGACCCCTACGCCTCTATCAGCGAGGGAACGCTGATTATCATCTGCCGCCAGCACAAAGCCCAGGAGGTAGTTAAAGCCCTGTCTAGAAAGGGCATCAAGTCTTCCATTGTTGGTGAGCTGCTAGAGCCGGAGAAGGGAATGGTGCTGGTGCGGGAAGGCAGAGAGGAAAAACTGGAACACCCCATAGTTGACCCCTTCTGGAATGCCTTTTATGGTGCTCTTGAGAGGTATAAATCTTAGGCCGCCAAGAGTGAATGATATCCTGCCTTCTGCCACTGACAAAAGGACAGTTTTGTCCCTCTATGATGCAGAATATAGGCCTCTTTTGAGGGGTCATAAGAAGATGAACATCTATAATTGTTGCTGGAGGGTTGTGGCTGGTGTTAAGTAGCGATACTGAACTTGTGAACAAAATACTGGACCTTAAAGAGCAAAAGAAGGCCGTAATTTTAGCTCATAACTACCAGCTGGGTGAGGTTCAGGATATTGCTGACTTTGTTGGTGATTCTTTGGGCTTGAGCCAGAAGGCGGCTGAAACTCAAGCTGAGATAATTGTCTTCTGCGGGGTTCATTTTATGGCTGAGGCAGCCTCTATCCTCTGTCCCGACAAGGTGGTCTTGCTGCCAGACTCAAACGCCGATTGTCCTATGGCCAATATGATTACCGCCCAAGGGCTGAGAGAGAAGAAAGAGGAACTGGGAGATGTCAGCGTCGTCTGTTATGTTAACTCAACGGCTGAGGTTAAGGCGGAATCAGATATTTGCTGCACCTCGGCCAATGCTGTCAAGGTTGTAGAAAGTCTTAGCCCCGACCGGGAGATACTGTTTATCCCCGACCAGTATCTGGGGCACTATGTCTCAACTAAGACTGGCCGAAAGATGCATCTCTGGCCCGGCTTCTGCCCGACTCATTTAAGGATACTGCCCCGGCATATTACCCAGCTCAAGCAGGATTATCCCCAGGCTAAGGTTGCAGTTCACCCGGAGTGCCGGCCTGAGGTGATAGCTCTTGCCGATGAGGTCTTGAGCACTGGCGGTATGTGCCGTTATGCCAGGCAAGAAGAAGTTTCTCAGATGATAGTAGGTACAGAAATAGGTATCATACATCGGCTTAAAGAGGAGAACCCGGCTAAGAAATTTATCCCTGTCTCTGAGCAGGCGGTCTGCCCCAATATGAAGCTCATTACCCTGGAGAAAATACTGTGGTCTCTGGAGGCGATGGCGCCTGAGGCCAGGGCGTCCGAGGAGATTCGGCTAAGAGCCAAAGCGGCTGTGGATAGAATGCTTGAGATAGTCTAATAAAAGCGTGGGAACAATAGAGAAATGGAACACCCAACTTATGTAATTCTATTTATTACTACAGCTGATGATGAGGAAGCACAGCTAATATCCCGGGTACTGCTGGAGCAGCGGAAGGCAGCCTGCGTCAATATCGTGCCCAAGGTTAGCTCGCTCTTCTGGTGGCAGGGAAATATTGAGCAAGCTGAGGAAAACCTTTTGGTGGTTAAGACCAGGGCAGAGCTACTGGATGAGATTATAAAACTGGTCAAAGAGGTTCATAGTAACGATGTCCCCGAAATAATTGCCCTGCCTATTGTTGGTGGCAGTCAAGATTACCTGGAGTGGGTAGGTGAGGAAACAGGAAAGGTAGAGTAGCCCGGGCGGGGTGGCTTGCCTATTTACGTTTGCGGCTACTGACATTCCCCATAATTTATGATACGAATAAACTGTTATGGTGGCTGTCAAACATCTTTAAATCAAAAGGTCTAACCGACAGGCCGGTCTATCCCGTTTGCATTTCCAGTTACTTATCTACAGTGGGTGGACTTTGCCGCAATGTGGACACCTTACGCTTGACTCCTTGAACTTGGGTGGAATCCTTAGCTTGGTGCCGCAGTCACAGGTGATAAGCTTATAGTTACTCTGTCGCCATAATAGGTCGTCGGTCTCGCGAGTGCGGCTAAGTCTATCTGGTTCCTTCCCCTTAGGCCCTGGGGCGGCTGCTCTTAAGCCGACAGCCCCGGTAGCGGCTATGGTCGGAGCGGAGATAATCCCACCACTGTCAGTCTTATGAAGTTGTTGGTAAGCCTGATCGTAGTCGACAAAAGAGGCACCCTTGTCCATTCGGCGCAGGATGCGTATCCTCTCCGAGATGGGTGGGTGGGTGCTGGTGAGGTTGGCAGCAGCCATGCCCTTTTTGCGGAAGGGATTGATGATATACATTGGTGCTGTCGCTTTACTTGCCGATTTTAGCTGGCCGGTTGAAGCCGCCAACTTTTCCAGTGCCGAGGCCAACCCCTCGGGATATCTGGTGTAAAGGGCTGATGAGGCATCAGCCATATATTCACGCTTTCTGGAGATGGCAAAGTAAATAAGCTGGGCTAGAATCGGCGCCAGTATCATCAGGACGATGGCGACGATAAAGATTATTAGTGTAGCCTGGCCGCCGCCGGATGAGGAGCTCCTCCTTGTTCCGCCCATACTGCCGAAAATCATAAACCTTGATACGAAAAAGGCTAGGATGACGATAGTCCCCAGAAGAACAGCGGTTATGGACATTAGGAGCACATCGCGGTTTTTGATGTGGGCCAGTTCATGGGCGATGACACCCTGCAGTTCATCGCGGTTGAGTTTGTTAAGCAGACCCGAGGTGATGGCCACCGAAGCTTTATCGGGGTTTCGGCCGGTGGCGAAGGCATTTAAGGCCGGGTCGTCAATTATATAGATGTCGGGCATCTTCTCTAACCCCGAGGCAATTTTCATCTCCTCAACTATGTTATAGAGGCGAGGATGGTCATCGCGCTTAATCTTTTTTGCCTTTGACAGCGCCAGCAGGATGCTGTCTCCCTGAAAGAAGGCGACCATGTTCATTACTGCCCATACTATTAGGGCAATAACTAGGCCAGTAATGGGATCATTAAAGAAGTAGAGGCCGGCAAGATAGCCGATTACGAGCAGCAATAGCCCCATTCCGGCCACCAGCACTATCGTCCTTATCTGGTTAGACCTTATCTGTTCCCACATACTGAAAGTGTCTCCGGATTTAAGTGAAACTGACCTTGGGCACCGCCCTCTCTTCGGCGGCAGTAACCTCAAAGAACTCGCCAGCCTTAAAACCAGTCACGCTGGCAACAATACTGGAAGGAAACATCTGGGTCTGGTTGTTATACCTTAAAACCGAATCATTATAGTACTGGCGGGAGAAGCTTATCTTGTTCTCGGTTGAGGTCAGCTCCTCCTGGAGAGCCAGGAAGTTCTGGTTGGCTTTAAGGTCGGGGTAGGCCTCGGCTACCATCAGCAGCCGGGACAGGGCGGCGCTGAGCTCACCCTCCGCCTGGGAGCGGGCGCCAATACTGCTACCAGATGATAACTGGTGGGCCAGGTTGCGGGCATTGGTCACTGACTCCAGTGTCTCCCGCTCGTGCTTCACGTAGCCCTTGACTGTTTCTATCAGGTTGGGGATTAGGTTGTGGCGCCTTTTTAGCTGAACATCAATCTGTGCCCAGGCGTTCTTTACCTCGTTGCGCCGCCTGACCAGACCGTTAAAGGTTCCGATAAGCATGAAAAGAAAGACCACAACAATACCGATAATGACCCAAACTGCTACGCCCATAAAACACCTCCGTAATGGTTTATTTCAGGAATATTCTATCGTTATTACTTCATCTTTGGCGGCTTACTCCTGGGCATGGAATACCTCTCCCAGGAAGGTAATAACCCGGGCTTCAGAATCTGGCTTTGCCGATGGGTTCTTAGCGATCCGTGTTATCAGATGGCTGACCTCACCGCCGTCAAACCACAGCCCATCTCCCTGAGGGCAGACATCAATAAGTACTTCTGGCTCTTTGCCTATGGCTGCCTTCGTCATCTTCTGGCCGCAAATGGAGCACTTTCGCTTCTTTTCTTCTGTCTCGGTTTCCGGGGAGTGCCATATATTATCTAGGTCTAAACCATGGTTCTTGACCCCCATGCTTTCCAGCAGAAGCTCCAGTTCCTCGGCATCAAACCAGACCCCATGGCAGCTGGTGCAATAGTCGAGCTCAATCCTTTCGTGCTCAACATCTATCATATCGTTTTTGCAGACAGGGCATATCATGGTACTTACACCTAAAAAGGGCTGTTATCAGTGTAGACGCAGTAGCAAGCTATGTCAAGATGGCTGTTAACTGTGGTATAACTAGTGATATGCAAAGCGACAATGTCAGGATAAGGCGTAGGCAGAGGGCGCTCTCGAAAGACTACAACCTCAGGACCGAAAACCCCGAGGTTGCGAAACAATGGAATTTTGACAAAAACGACCCGCTCAAACCTGAAGATTTCACTCCGGGAAGCCAGGAGAAAGTCTGGTGGAAGTGTGAACGGGGGCATGAATGGGAAGCAAGGATTGGTAGCAGGACACGGGGAAGTGGCTGCCCGGGATGTTATAATCGTTATGGGCGTGAGCAGGGGAGGGTGTAATTTCACGGACTTGATCGCCGTAATACGGACCTTGGGTGCACGAAATGAACCCTAAGTGGTACCCCTGGGGCGACTCGAACGCCCGCACGCGGTTTAGGAAACCGCTGCTCTATCCGCCTGAGCTACAGGGGCACGAGCTTGGTGGAGATAGGGGGATTCGAACCCCTGGCCTCTGCGATGCGAACGCAGCGCTCTCCCAGCTGAGCTATATCCCCAAACCTGCAGTAAAAATTATAGCATATACTAT
>NZEH01000064.1 GCA_002690375.1 Dehalococcoidales bacterium | reverse complement strand
CCGTTACGGGTATACCTCTCTCTCCTGACAGGCAAGTATGTTATAATCGGGCAAGTAAGTAGTGAGAAAGGGAAATAATCCGACCTCCTGACTGTTGGGATTTCAGGTGTCTTCCCCGGCCATCTTTGAAGCTAAAAAGAGTGTTTCGAAGGCCAAGAACACTGCGCTGACTCTTAATCAGCAGGTTACAGGTTCGATTCCTGTGCGGCTCACTTTGCTTGAATCATATCATGCTTGACAATTTGATCATTGCAATAATATTATAGTCCAACTTATGCATATAGTATTCTGAGGATATCGCGAGGTTTAGTCTATCTGTGGAAACTTTTACCAGGTGGGTTGCTCGTAAACCCTGGATAGTTGTCGGGGGCTGGTTAGCGCTACTGATAGTTGGGATCATACTGTCGAACGCGCTGCTTAGCGATGCCTTGATTACTGACGACCGCGTTCGAAATAATCCTGAATCCGAGCAGGCCTCGTCGCTAATCAAAGCACGACTCGGGGAATCCGATGGCAGCCCCACTATGAGCGAGATGGTTATTGTCCGTTCGAAGACGCTAACAGTAGATGACCCAGCGTTTCAGAGCTTTATCGATGAACTGTTTGTAGACTTGGTTGCCCTGGGAGAAGACGTAGTCTCTGGAGGGATGCATTATTATCTGACTGATGACGCTTCCCTGGTCTCTTCTGATCGCCATACTACATTAATATTTCTATTTATGCCACCGGATGCTCTAGAGAAGGTTGACCAGATTCATGAAATAGTGGATAGCGCTGGTGATCTTGGCTCATTTGAGATTTTTGTTGCAGGTACGCCTACAATAACAGAGGAACTCTTTGAGGTTGCCGAAAGAGACTTGCGAACCGGTGAAACTATAGGCATCTCCGTGGCAATGGTTACTCTGGTATTAGTTTTTGGTGCCGTTACCGCCGCACTTATCCCCATTATCCTTGCGGTAATTGCTATTGGTGTGGCAATAGGGGCCACAGCGATAGCCGGACAGTTCATGGAGCTGTCATTCTTTGTGACTAACATGATTACCATGATGGGATTGGCAGTGGGCATAGACTATTCTCTTTTTATAGTAGCTCGCTTCAGGGAGGAGCGAACAAACGGGCTTGAGAAGGTGGATGCTATTGCTAAAGCAGGAACAACGGCCGGCCGTGCTGTCATGTTTAGCGGGATGATCGTCGTGCTTGCCCTCAGTGGACTGCTAATGTTCCCACTGTCTACCTTCCAAGCCATGGGCGTTGGTGCCATCCTGGTAGTAATTACTGCAGTACTAGCATCCCAGACACTGCTGCCTGCTGTAATGAGTTTAATGGGTGATAAAATCAATGCCATTCGCATACCATTCTTCCAGTATAACAAGAAGAGTAGCGAAGATAGCGGTTTCTGGGTCAGGACTTCTAAAACTGTTATGCGTCGCCCCGTGGTAAGCCTGGTTGTTGCTGCCAGTATTATACTGGCTGTGGGGATTCCTTTTTTCGACCTTAACAAAGGATTTTCCGGTATGGGTTTAAGCGAGTTGCCAGACGGGCTCAGGTCCAAAGAAGGTTTTATGGTACTACAGGAGGAATTTGGATTCATTTTTGATTCACCGGTCACAGTAGCAATCGATGGCAAAACTGACTCGGAATCACTTCAAGCTGCTATCAAGCGTCTCGAATCATCGATAGCGTCTGATCCCTTTTTCATGGCTGCTGATTTACAGACACACCAAGACGCAGACCTCTCTGTTCTTTACACCAAGTTGACTAGTGATCCATTAAGTAAGGACGCCACCGATGCTATTCGACGATTAAGAACAGACTACATCCCACTAGCTTTTGATGGTGAATCTGTGCGGGTCCTGGTGGGTGGAGAGACCGCTACGATGGTAGACTTTGATGAAACCACAAATGAATATACACCTATCGTGTTTACATTTGTTCTGGGACTGAGTTTTATACTCCTAACAATAGCTTTCCGCTCCATTGTGGTACCAATAATGTCAATCATAATGAATCTCCTTTCGGTAGGTGCTGCGTATGGATTACTAGTACTCGTTTTTCAGAAAGGGGTTGGAGCCGAACTGCTCGGCTTCCAACGTACCGAGGAAATAATAACCTGGCTGCCGCTGTTCCTCTTTGCGATCCTGTTTGGCCTCTCTATGGACTACCATGTTTTCCTGCTAAGCCGAATTCGAGAGAGCTTTAAAAAGACTGGTAATAACCCAGAAGCTGTATCATGGGGAATTCGTTCAACTGGTCGACTCATCACTGGAGCCGCCTTGATTATGGTTGCTGTGTTTGGTGGCTTTGCTCTTGGTGATATGGTCATAATGCAGCAGATGGGATTTGGTCTAGCTGTCGCTGTATTTATGGATGCCACCATCATACGTATGGCTTTAGTTCCTGCAGTTATGCGACTTCTTGGCACGCGGAATTGGTACCTGCCTAAATGGCTTCACTGGATACCCAAAGTTGGTATAGGTGAATGAATATGGACTGTTGGAACTCCGATAATGATTACAGTATGGTCAAAACGTAAATCGTCAGCGGAAATGGCATAATTTGAGGGCTAAGCTTACGCATTCTTGCTCGTATGGATTACCAGCCAAGACACGCAACCAGTGGGCTAACGAGACAACGAGCTGTGACAAAGTATCTCCAAACGACACCGTCTGCATGGCCAAGGCTAAGTGTCGAACTCAGGCGGGAGTAGATTAGGAATCCTCTCTTTAATAGAATAATGCCTAGAGCATGCTGGGCAGTAGAGTTCTCCGTTGATTACTTCTTTCTCATCTTCTTCGCTAACCCTTAGTTGAAGGTTTCCTTTGCACTTGGGGCAAGCTAGTATTTCCACCAAGTCCCTATTCATTATGCTCTCCTCACTATCATTCTAGCATAATGGCAAAAACTAGCCAAGTTCATTTCCATTCCCATGTGCTAGTATTGCTATGTGATGGTTTTTAGGTTATTATGTGAAGAACTGGTAAAAGTCATATGCTTATATTGGGACATTCAGGAATTACCTTAGGCGCCGCAATGCTGCTGGACGCTGTTGCCGCAAGAGGATATTCTATCAAAACTAGGCAAAACGGCGCTAAAAATTACCCTGCCGCTGGCAGCGCATCATGGCTTATATCCCTAAGAAACTATGTAGATATAAGGTTGCTGCTGTTAGCTTCGCTTTTCCCCGATATTATTGATAAGCCCTTAGGGCTGGTCTTCCTAAAAGATACTTTTAACAACGGCAGGATATTCTGCCATACGCTTGCCTTTACTCTGCTCATTACCCTTGCCGGATTTTACATCTGTCGGAGGCATGGAAAAACGTGGCTCCTTATCCTTGCCTTTGGCTCCTTTACTCATCTCATTCTCGATAAGATGTGGCTTGAGCCCCAAACCCTGTTCTGGCCCTTATATAGCTTTACATTCCACAGAGGCGTCCCGAACTCTTGGATAAGCGACAACATTGTGCAACTGCGTCTTGACCCAGGAACATATTTCCCCGAAATTGCGGGGGCAGTGATATTAGTATGGCTTATGGTGGTATTGATACGCAGAAAGGCGGTTGGTACCTTTATTAGAAGCGGCAAACTTTCTAACTCTTAAGAATGGACTGATTTTATGAAGGAGCAGATTTAAGCCTGCTACCATCGAAAGCCCAACCTGTACGGTCTATTGTTCTAAATGCTACATTGTATACAATAGTACTAAATGTAGTATAAACCGCTGAAAACGATCCTGAATAGCCCAAAACAGTAAACCCTCTTGAGCTTGAATAATCTGAGCGATCTGATAGTTGGAGAATTAAATAGCCAACTGAGAATTCTGATTTCCAAGTCATTGACGAGTGTGCGTAAAACGACTATAATAGTCTTTGCATAAAAAGTAATGTAAAACATTGTTTAACATAGCTTATGGAATATACGGAAAAGTTTAAGGCAAAGGTTAGACAACTGCGCGGAGAGATGAACTGGGCGCAGGAAGACTTGGCGCGAGAGTTAGATGTTAGTCTCTCCACAGTGCAGCGCCGGGAGGGAAAAGGAGCAAAGCCCGCTCGTCATTCCCGCAGAGTGCTTCAGATCCTTTTCCAAAAAGTCGGAATCGGTGATGAGTAATAGGCATGCAGGTAGCAATACTGGCTGGGGGACTAGCAACAAGGCTGAAAGGTTTAACTAGGAATCAGCCCAAGTCTATGGTAGAGATCCAGGGAAAACCCTTTCTTGGGTATCAACTGGAACTGCTCCAAAGAGGAGGGATAAAGAATATAGTCTTATGCCTCGGCCATATGGGAGAGCAAATAAAAAGGCACGTTGGGGATGGGAGCAAGTACGAGATGAATATTAGATATAGCGCTGAGAGCAAACCCTTGGGCACTGCCGGAGCGCTTAAGAAAGCTGAAGCCCTGCTGGATGAGGTATTCTTTACCATGTATGGTGACTCATATTTGTTCGTAGACTTTAATCGTGCCATGTCTTATTTTGAATCCCAAAACAAGCTGGCCCTGATGACAGTTTATAAAAACTACAACCGCTATGGTAGAAGTAATACAGCGATTGAAGGGAATCTGGTTAAGAAGTTTAGCCAGAGCCAAAGGACTGATGACATGGCCTACATTGAATACGGGGCGAATATCTTTAAGAAGGAAGCCCTTGGGCTTATACCAGAAAACCAGTCCTATTCTTTAGATGACCTCTTTCTTAAACTAATTGAGAGGAAGGAGCTTCTCGCTTTTGAAGTCAAGGAACGCTTTTATGAGATAGGTTCGCCTCAGGGACTCAAGGAGTTTAGGGGGTATATGAAGGGGACGGAATGATACTCTCCAGAGCACCGACCAGAATAACGCTCGGTGGTGGAGGAACTGACCTAAAGTCTTACTACTCCAAACACGGTGGCTTTTTAATCGCTGGGGCAATTGATAAGTACTGCACTATTCTGGCTAGCAAAAGGTTTTATGATAGTATCCGCCTTAGCTATTCTCAAACAGAGGTCCGAAACAATGTGGCTGATATAAAACACCGTATCTTCCGGGCAGCCCTTGAGCTTACTGGTCTCGAAAAGGGTATTGAACTTCATTCGGCAGCCGATGTTCCGGCCAACTGCGGACTGGGCACATCTTCTAGTTTCACGGTGGCTCTTCTCAATGCTCTTCATACATATGCCAGAGATTTTGTATCGCAAAAGCAACTGGCTACGCAGGCATGCCATATTGAAATAGATCTCCTCGGCGAGCCTATCGGCAAACAGGATCAATACTTGGCCGCCTTTGGCGGCCTTACCTGCCTCACCTTTAATCAAAATGGTGAAGTCCTAGTAGAACCGCTACGAATCTCACATCAGGCGTTAGAGCAACTGGAAGACAATCTTCTTTTGTTCTTTACTGGCAAGGAGAGGAGCGCTTCAGAAATGCTCTGTGATCAGGACGAGAAGTGCAAACAGGACAACCCAGAAATGACTGCTAACCTCCACCAAATCAGGGATATAGGTTTAGAAACGAGGAAATATCTAGAGAAGGGACAGGTAGACATGCTTGGAGAACTTCTCCATGTTCACTGGGAAACCAAGAAGAAGCGTTCCCGGGGGATGTCTGACCCCTTTATTGATGAATGCTATGAAGTGGCCCGAAAGAATGGTGCTGTCGGCGGTAAGCTAATCGGCGCTGGTGGTGGGGGATTCCTTATGTTTTACAGCGCTAATCGCGACAAACCCCGATTAGTAGAAACTATGCAGAAGATGGGCCTAAGATGGGAACGTTTTTGTTTTGACTTTGATGGTGCTAAGATACTGGTTAATGCTTAATTCAAGTGAAAAAGATGGTCGTTTTAGTAAAGGGATTAAAAGCTTAGGAATTGGCAAACAATGTCACATAAAGATTTTATCCAAAATTACCTCTCCGAAATAAGAGCAGTTACTGAAGCCATCTCAGTAGCCGATATAGACAAAGCTATTGATCTTCTTTTTGAGGCTTGGCAAAACGGTACTCAGGTCTTCACCTGCGGTAATGGCGGCTCAGCCTCTACGGCTACCCATTTTGCCTGCGATTTAGCTAAGACAACTATCGTAGATGAGAAGAAAAGGTTTAAGGTTCATTGTCTTAACGATAATACTCCCCTTATAAGCGCACTTACAAATGACGAAGGCTTTGATAGCCTTTTTTATGAGCAGCTTAAAGGATATTTTGAGGCCGGGGATGTCCTTGTTTGCCTAAGTGTTCACGGTGGTGCCGGCAAGGATAAGGCTGGTCTTTGGTCGCAGAACCTGCTAAGGGCAATGAACTATGCTAAGGACAAGGGAGGCAAGACGATAGGGTTTTCTGGCTTTGATGGTGGCCCAATGAAACAGGTGGCCGATGTTTGTATTAACGTCCCCATAAATTCCACTCCTCAGGTGGAGTCATTCCACTTGGCGCTGGAGCACCTAATCTGCTCTTGTTTAAGACAGAAGATAGAGGAGGCTAAACCATGACGTGGTATCTTGTTGGTGCCGTGGCGGCCCTGCTTACCACCTTTGGCTTTGTGCCCCAGATTATTAAGATGCTTCGCACCAAATCAGTAAGAGACGTCAGTCTGCCTACATTCGTCCAGTTTAGTATTGGTATGTCGCTCTGGGCTTTATATGGCTTTCACCTAGGAGATACCATTATTATCAGTGCCAACATCATTGGCGTCCTAATCCTGGCTATAGCTATAGCAGCATATATCTACTATGGGAGAAGGAAAGTATGGGTAAGGTGAAGGCAGTATTTCTTGATAGGGATGGGGTAATAAATGAGCTTGTCTATCACCAGGAAGCGGGAATAATCGATTCCCCGTTTGCGATGGAGCAGTTTAGGCTGCTTCCTGGGGTTGGTGAAGCTATTAAAAGGTTGCATGCGGCTGGCTATAAGGCGATCCTGATATCAAATCAGCCGGGGATTGCCAAAGGGCATCTATCTTGGGAAACCTTTGACGAAATTAAAGAGAAGATGAAGCAAGAACTGGCCAAGGAAGGAGCTTCCCTTGACGGCGAATACTACTGCTTCCATCACCCCAAGGCAAAGGTTGACAGACTTAAAGCTAGCTGTGACTGCCGTAAGCCTGCGCCGGGGTTGCTCCTTCGGGCAGCCGAAGATATGGGCATAGATTTAGCCGAGTCCTGGATGATAGGCGACAATCTCACTGATGTTAAGGCTGGGGCAGCGGCCGGATGCCGGACTATACTGTTGGGCAAGGTAAAGTGTGAACTTTGCCATCTGATGGATGAAGAAAAGGCCAGGCCTGATGGCATTACCTCAGACTTGGACAAGGCGGCTAAAATTATATTGAGAAAGGATGAACCATGGAGATCTTTATTGACTCGGCAAACATTGTTGAAGTAAAGAAATGGCTTGATATGGGGATAATAGATGGGGTGACTACCAATCCATCGATTATGTTCAACGATGGTATTTATGACGCTGAAACCGGAGCAAAGAAAATAGCTACTTTGGTAGACCCCAAACCGGTAAGTGTAGAGGTTACCACCAATGACCTTGACGAGATGTTAGTTCAGGCTTATCAGTTTGCCTCGTGGGCACCCAATATTGTAGTTAAGATACCCCAGATTACCCAAGACGGCACTCCTTGTTATGGTGTAATGAGGCAGCTGGAAAATAAAGGCATAATGGTAAATGCTACGGCAGCCCTATCTTTGAATCAGCTAATGCTGGCCGCTAAGGCAGGAGCAACCTATGTAAGCATTTTTGCCGGTAGGGTGACTGATGAGGGTGGTGATGCTAGCGAGGTCATCAAGAACTTTGTTTGGTGGCTTGAGCGATGGAAATATAAAAGCAAGCTGATTGTGGGCAGTATTAGGTCAGTGGGTGATGTCCAGAGCGCCGCCATAGCCGGGGCGCATATTATCACCATTCCGCCGCAATTCTTGGGTAAGATGTCAGACCATAAATACACCCGTGATACGGTAGGACAATTTGTAAATGATGCCCGTAAGGCGCTGAAGATGATGGAGAAGGCGAGAACGGACCACAGTGTTCGTGGTTAGAGCATTATTTGGATAATAAGAGATGACATATCACCAAATAAGCTGTGTTGGCCAATGTTTGGCGAAATAATATGACAGGAGACATGAAAATGGAGCGAATACTGGTCACTGGTGGCGGTGGATTTATCGGAAGTCACCTGGCGAGGTATTTATACTCACAGGGGTATTTCGTTAGAGTAGCCGATGTAAAGTTTGACGATTATATTGATGGAATATACTGTAGCGAAAAACTTCAGTTAGATTTGCGAAAACTGGAGAATTGTCTTGTGGCTACAGAGGGGATTGATAAAGTCTATAATCTGGCGGCCAATATGGGGGGTATAGGCTTTATTACGTCAGTTTTCGCTGATGTGATGCATGACAATGTGCTAATAAATACCTACATGCTTGAGGCATCGGCGCGAAATAAGGTCAAGAGATTTCTATTCAGCTCAAGCGCCTGCGTCTATCCCAACTATAAACAGACAAAGCCTGATGTGGCAGGGCTAAAGGAGGAAGATGCCTATCCGGCAGACCCAAATGAAGCCTACGGCTGGGAAAAGCTATATACCGAGGAGATGGTCAAGGCGTATCAGAAAGATTATGGGCTTGATGTTAGAATTGCCAGGTATCACAACATATATGGCCCTGAGGGGACATATAAGGATGGCCGGGAAAAAGCTCCGGCGGCTTTATGCCGAAAAGTAGTTGGGGCTTCGGACTCGGATACGATACCGATATGGGGTGATGGCAAGGCTACTCGCTCCTTTTGTTACGTTGATGATTGCGTTAAAGGAACAGTAGCCCTAATGGAATCTGACTACGATGAGCCGTTGAATATCGGCTCAGACAGGCTGATTTCAATAGATGGGCTGTCTGATATTATAGCTAAAATCTCAGGCAAAAAGATAACCAAGACCTATGACCTTTCGGCACCAGAAGGGGTTAAGGGGCGAAATGCCGATTTAACCCTGGTAACGAAGGTGCTGGGATGGGAACCGCAAATAAGCTTAGAGGAAGGTCTAGCCAGAACCTACCGCTGGATCAAAATGATGGTTGAAAAAGATAGAGAGGAAGAAAAAGCAGGAACCTTACGAGTAGAAAATAAGGGGGAAGACGGATGCCCTTAAATAGAATCTCAGTTATAGGTATAGGCAAGCTAGGACTATGCACTGCGGCCTGTTTTTCTTCTAAAGGTTACCAGGTTATAGGGGTGGATGTGAACCGGGCGACTATTGACGCTGTCAATAGGGGAAGATCTCCCATCTATGAGCCTGGTCTAGGGGGGTTAATGGCCAAGTGTCAGAGGCACCTCTCGGCTACAGATGACTATAACTATGCCATAGAAAACTCTGAGGTCACCTTCATTGTAGTGCCTACTCCTAGTGAGGGTGATGGCGGTTTTTCCACAAAATATGTTGAAGTGGCAGTCCAAAATATAGCTAGAGCGCTAAAGGATAAGGATTCTTTCCATACGGTGGTGGTAACAAGCACGGTTCTGCCCGGAGTTACTGAAGGCGTGATCAAGCCGTTACTCGAGCAGATATCAGGGAAGAAATGCAGTGTTGACTTTGGACTGTGCTATAATCCGGAGTTCATCGCCTTAGGTAGTGTCATTCGTGATTTTACGAACCCTGATATGGTGCTTATTGGCGAATCAGACCCTCGTGCTGGAGAAATCCTAGCTGAAATTCATCGTATTACCTGCAATAATCAACCTTATATTGCCCGGATGTCAATTGACAATGCAGAGCTGGCTAAAATTGCTCTTAATGCCTATGTCACCATGAAGATTAGCTTTGCTAATACTTTAGCTGAATTATGTGAGCACATCCCGGGTGGGAATGTAGACTTGGTAACCAAGGCACTTGGGGCAGATTCAAGGATAGGCACCAAGTATTTGTGTGGGGCGGTTAGCTATGGCGGCCCGTGCTTTCCCAGAGACAATAAAGCATTTCTATCCTTTTCCAAAAAACTTGGCTGTAGAGCTAGGCTATCTCAGGCAACCGACGCCGTAAACAAAGATCAAGCTGCTAGAATCGCTCACTTGGTAGAGCAAGAGTTTGGGGAAGTGAAGGGGATAAATATTGCCATTCTCGGCTTAACCTATAAGCCAGGTACCGATGTTATTGAAGCCTCAGCTCCTGTGGAAATGGCCAAGATATTATTGGACCAAGGGGCAAAAGTGATGGTTTATGACCCGGCGGGTATGGAAAACGCCAGAAAGCTTTTGGATGGGTCGATTATATATGCCAATTCAATTGATGAGTGCATTTGTGGTGCCGACCTATGCATTTTGGCGACACCCTGGCCAGAATTTAAAAAACTTAAGCCAGAGGATTTTGTTAATCGGATGAAAAACCCGGCTATCCTTGATTGTTGGAGGGTTTATGACCGGGATGAATTTACTGCTAAGCTAACCTATTCAGCAATAGGACTTAGAAATCGGTTATGAACAGGGTTACTTATTGAGGGAAATTTAGCCATAACACCCAAAAGGAGGCAAAATTGAAGAGGCTATTGCTTGGCACGACTCTTACCCTGCTGGTAGGTTTGCTGCTTGTGGGTTGCGCTGAGCCTGGGCTCACATTGACGTTGGGCTCCGCCGGCCCGCCCGGCCCAACTACTGTTGATGGTATCAATGTCGTCCGTGGGGCAACATTTGTGG
>NZEH01000063.1 GCA_002690375.1 Dehalococcoidales bacterium | reverse complement strand
TTTGGGCCTAAACTCTTTAGCAAAAATCTGGTGCATAACCTCACCCAAAATAAGCGCTCCTTAACGCTAATTATATTACCCTATTCAGTTATTAAATGCCAAGTTCTGAGATATATAATAACCTCACCCCTTAATCCATCCAGAATGAACCCCTTCCATTGTCAATGGAGAAGGAAGATACTATAAAGAGGGGCTATTGCCACTCTTAGACAGCCCTTCTACTAACCCAAAATTATGTTAGAATAACCCTATGATTCGTAGATGCCAGTTAGCTGATACAGGCAGGCTCTATTTTATCATTAACGAGGCTGCCAAAGCCTATGAGGGCAAAATACCGACTGGTTGCTACCACCAGCCCTACATGATCATGGATGAGCTTGAGCAGGAATGTGGACGCATTACCTTCTACGGCTGGGAAGCAAGACATGGCAAGTTGGTGGGTATAATGGGCTTTGAGCTAATTAAAGATGTTACCCTCATCCGCCACACTTATGTCTTACCCAAGTGGCAGGGGCGGGGTATAGCCAGCAAGCTACTGGCTCATCTTAAAGAGATGGTTACCACACCTCGTCTTCTAGTTGGCACCTGGGCTGATGCCAAGTGGGCAATAAGCTTTTATGAAAAGCGCGGCTTCAGGCTACTACCCAACAGGAACGAACTACTTGCGACCTACTGGAACATCCCCCGCCGCCAGATTGAGACCTCGGTGGTTTTGGGAATGGGGGTGGAGTAGTGGAATTTATGTACTAACAGAATATAGGTTAAAAGTGCTAATATTTTGCTGACGGAAGAAACATAACAAGGCAACACAGACGGTATTTCAGCTATCCGCCAACAATTTCCCCCCACACCCCATCCTTATAGAGCTTCACCAGCTTTGCCGGCAGTAACTCATTGGCTAAATCATCATTGCTTCTGGTATATACCTTTATGTAGTTATCGCTAAGACCTGACCAGACGCCATTAGACTTTTGCTCCCAAAGGACCGGTATAACCCTACCCAAGAATTGCTGGCGGAAGTTACGGGCGCTTTCTTCAGCTAAAGCCAGCATTTTTTGGCTTCGGCTCTTTTTCACCTGAGCTTTTACCTGCCCCGGCATCTGGGCGGCGGCGGTTGCGGGGCGTGATGAATAGGAGAAAACATGGATGCGGCCAAAGAAAAGCTTTTTGCAAAAGTTATAGCTCTCTTGACACTCATCCTCAGTCTCACCTGGGAAACCAACAATAACATCAGTGGTAATAGCT
This sequence comes from Dehalococcoidales bacterium, assembly GCA_002690375.1. Next base: position 6,284 of record NZEH01000063.1, on the reverse strand, counting down.
GCATCCGGCACAACCGAGCGGATTACAGTAACCGCCTGCTCAAAATCACCAGCCGAGTAATGACGCCCCATCCGCTCAAGGATCCCATCGCTACCACTCTGCAGAGAAAGATGAAAATGACGGCATAGCCTTGGCTCACGCCAAAGTCTAATAAACTCAGGTCTTATTTCCTGGGGCTGAAGAGAAGACAGCCTCAACCGCATAACATCGGTCTCGGCTAATACACGACCAAGCATCTCCCCTAACTTAAGTCCATTACAGCTATAAGAGCCAATCTCGGTGCCGGTTAAGACCACCTCTTTATAGCCATCATTAACCCTTGCCCTGACCTCGGCAACAACCTTCTCCAGCGACAGGCTTTTCTTTTTGGTCCGCACCAGAGGCACAATACAATAGGCACAGAAATTATCACAGCCATCCTGAACCTTGATAAAGGCGCGCTTTCTAAAACCATTGCAATGGCTACTTGTTAGTTCATCTTGAACACAGTCCAATCGGGTTAGGCAACCTGATGCCCGAAGAAAAGTAACTATATCCTGCTTTTGGCTATTATCCAGAACAAGGTCAACCTCATCAAGCTGAGCCAGCTCCCCAGAGGCTCGCTGGGCATAGCAACCACTAGCCACAATAAAAGCATCGGGATTTCGGCGCCGAGCCAGTCTCAAGAAATGGCGAGATTTACGATCGGCAATCTGGGTAACAGTGCAGGTATTAAGAACATAGACATCAGCCTCATCAACTGAAGATACCAGTCTGCAACCTACCCCAGCAAACTCTCTAGCCAGAAGCTCGGTTTCAGCTTGATTTAACTTACAGCCCAAGGTATCTAGGGCAACCCTGGTACTCGAGGGTATTTTACTCATTGCCCAACCTCAATACATTTTCCATCCAGCTATAGTTGCATTATACCAAATGAGTCTCTTCCTTGCAGGCAAATCGAGACTATGTTATAGTTAGCCCAACAATTTCACCCAGTACTAATAAGCATGCCAGATGTATTAAATCGAGTCGTTGTTACTGGAATGGGTATCTTAAGCCCACTTGGGATGGATGCTACCACCACTTGGGAAGGGCTCGCTTCTGGCAAATCGGGCGTTGACTACATTACCCTGTTTGATACCGAGCCTCTGGAAACCAAGTTCGGCGGTGAAGTAAAGGGTTTTTGTGCCACTGACTTTATCAGCCGCAAAGAGGCTCGCCATATGGACCGTTTCGCCCAGTTGGCAGTGGCCGCCAGCCGAGAGGCAATGGAGCAATCTAGGCTCCAAATCAATTCAGCCAATCAGAATGATGTCGGTATTATCCTTGGCAGCGGTATCGGTGGCCTTACTACCCTCTTTGAACAGATGCAGGTACTACTAGAAAGAGGGCCGCGCCGAGTGAGCCCCTTCCTAGTGCCAATGATGATTACCGATATGGCCGCCTCACAAGTGTCAATTTCGCTGGGATTAAAAGGGCCAAATCTGTGCACCACATCAGCCTGCTCCAGCGGCTCAGATGCCATCGGTGCCGCCTATGAAATGATCAAACACGGTGATACCCAAGCGATGCTTGCCGGGGGTAGTGAGTCGGTAATGAACCAGATATGCTTTGCCGCCTTCAATGCCTTAAAAGCCTTATCAACCAGAAACAGCGAACCCAAACTAGCTTCCCGCCCCTTCGATGCTGAACGAGATGGTTTTGTCATTAGTGAAGGCACTGCTGTCCTGGTTCTGGAAAGCCTATTCCATGCCCAAGAACGCCAGGCTAATATTCTTGCCGAAATCATATCCTATGGCGCCAGCGCTGACGCCTTCCATGTCACCCAACCTGATGGAAACGGGGAAGGCGCCGCTAGAGCCATACAAATAGCACTGAATAAGGCCGGGATCTCTGCCACCGAGATTGACTATATTAATGCCCACGGTACATCAACACAACTAAACGATGCAGTGGAGACCAAAGCAATAAAGACTGTGTTCGGCGAAAACGCCTATAGCATCCCGATAAGCTCCACCAAATCAATGCTAGGGCATATGATAGGGGGCGCCGGTGCTATTGAGGCCGCTATCTGTATCATGGTCATCCAGAACGCGCTAATACCACCGACGATAAACCTCACTAACCCTGACCCTGAATGCAACTTGGATTATGTGCCTAATGTAGCTCGGCGGACTAAGGTTACCACGGCTCTATCCAATTCCTTTGGCTTCGGCGGCCATAATTCAACCCTGATATTTCGGCAATATTGTGAGGCCTAGGATTGAACCACTTTCGCTGGCACCTTCTGCCGCCTGTTACAGATGAACATCCAATTAATATCTCTGGCTCCTCACCCCTAATAAGCCAACTGCTTTTTAATCGCGGGCTTAGTCAGCCATCACAAGTAGAGCTATTCATTGCCGCTGACAAACGTCTAGCCGCTAATCCGTGGCTACTGCCCGATACGCACCAGGCGGTAGGCAGAATCTACCAGGCTCTACTTTCCGGAGAAAAGATTGCCATCTATGGTGACTTTGACGTTGATGGCATCACCGGGACTGCCCTACTAATTAAGGGGCTAACCATCCTTGGTGGCGAAACTATCCCCTACATACCTCACCGCCTGAAGGAAGGCCACGGACTTAACACTACCGCTCTTAACGCGCTTCAACGACAGGGTATTAGTCTAGTCATTACAGTTGACTGCGGCATTACCGGCTTATCCGCGGCTAAGAAGGCAAAACAGGAGGGGCTTGATTTGATTATCACTGACCATCACGCTCCTCTAGATGAACTTCCGCTAGCCATAGCCGTAGTCAACCCCAAAAGATCTGACTCAGCCTACCCTCTCTCAGAACTGGCCGGGGTCGGGGTAGCCTTCAAGCTCCTTGATGCCCTGTACCAGAGCATGGGCAGGGAGGAGCTACTTGATGAAATGCTGGACCTGGTGGCACTAGGCACTGTGGCTGATATGATGCCGCTACTGGGAGAAAACCGCTATTTGGTTAAAGAAGGTCTTAAGCTACTAAATACTGCTCCCCGACCTGGAATTAGAGAGATGGCCGCTCTTACCGGACTGAACCCAGGCAGTCTTCGTTCAGAAAGTATCTCCTGGGTTCTCGGGCCACGCTTAAACGCCGCCGGTAGGCTAGAACATGCCATAAGCAGCTATAAGTTACTGCTAACAGACTCACCAGACGAGGCAAAAGAGCTGGCTATTTGGCTAGAAGAAAAAAACGCCGAGAGGCAGAGATTAACAACTAGAACATTGACTAAAGCCAGAGAGCAGATACTAGCTAAAGGGGTGACACCGCTTCTGATAGCTAGCGACCAAGACTACCCGGCCGGCATCATTGGATTGGTAGCCGGCAAACTGGCGAATGAGTTCTACCGTCCGTCTATAGTTATCAGAATCGGTGAGCAGTTTAGTACCGCTAGTTGTCGCAGCATTCCTGAATTTAATATAATTTCAGCCCTAAGTGAGTGCCGCAGCTTCTTAAGCCGCTTTGGTGGTCACTCACAGGCAGCCGGTTTTACACTGCCAACTAAGAATTTGCCCCGTCTTGCCGAGCAGCTCTCCGATCTGGCAACAACTCAGCTAACTGGTCTAGAGCTTCGTCCTCGACTAGATATTGATGCTGAGGTCAGCCTAAGTGCACTTTCAGGCAACACCTTTAAGAGCATCCAGAAGTTGGCTCCCTTCGGCCAGGGTAACCCACTGCCTACTTTCCTTAGCCACCAGGTAAAGGTTGCCGATTGCCGCCTTATGGGTAATAATGGAGCACACCTAAAACTCAAGTTAGAGCAAGACAACATCGTGTGGGACGCGGTCGCCTTCAGCATGGGTAACCGCCTAAGTGAAGTGCATTCAGTTATGAATATAGTCTACAATATGGAACTGGACCAGTGGCGCGGGCAAGAGAGGCTTAGACTCAATATCCTTGACCTTGCCCCGGTAGACAAAACTGGATAACCAGAATGATGCTTATGCCAAATGAAGTACTTTCTATTGTCATCACCATAATAGGCAGCTATTTATTCGGCTCCATTCCATCAGCCTATATTGCCGGGCGCTTAAGAAAAGGGATAGACATCCGCGAAATAGGCAGCCGAAATATGGGTGCCATGAACGTTTTCTACAAAGTCGGCATAGTGCCAGGTCTCCTAGTATTGGCAATGGACATAGGCAAGGGAGCCGCTGCAGTTGCTTTAGCCCGTTGGCTGGACACACCGGTGATAGTCGAGATGCTGGCCGGAACCATTGCCGTAATTGGTCATGGCTTTCCAGTATGGCTCAAATTCCGTGGCGGCAGGGGAGGAGCTACTCTTATCGGTGTCTTATTTTTTCTCATGCCCTGGGGCGCGCCCATCGGTCTAAGTATCTTTCTGGTACTCCTACTACTGACCCGCTTTCCCACCTTAAGTTACAGCATCGCCCTACTCTGCTTCCCCTTTGTTGGCTGGTTAATCTACCATCGTGTGGATTATGCAGTTTTTTCATCACTATTGCTTTTAATCCCCCTAATTAGATATATCCCCAGAATAAAAGAGATGCGGGCTAAGGCCGGCGGCTGGCGCCGGGCCGCCCTGCGCAAAAACCTGAAGGATAGGTTTTAGGTAAAGAGCCAGGACTTGCCACAGGGGATGCAAATCGTCAAGTTGCGCAACAGAAGACATCCTTGAGGTGGCAGTCTAGAGATGTTTAGCGTTTTATCAGCTCAAAGGCAAAATAAAATATGGGATAAAAAGATGAAAATGAACTACCCCCCCCAACAAGTTGGAGGGCATTTTAAGGCTTTCTGAACGTGCGTAGTTGGAAGGAGTTTTCTTCATGAATTTGATATTCAATGAATCTACACCCGTCAAGGTTATGTTTGCAAAGCTCTGTCGAGGCTGGTAGATGACAGACCTAACAGCCACTCTCGTTAGGTTACAACTGTTTATACTTGAGTATGCCCCTTTCTTCGTAGCTACCTGGCTCACCCTAGCAATAACCACAGGGCTGATAGAGGTGTTACAAAGGAAGTGGATTGACCTTAAGTCGCCAAGTAGCTCTTTTCTCAAGTACCGGCCTTTATACTGGGTGTGGCATCTCCTGTTTCTCGGGCTGTGGCGCCCCAATGGGAAAATGCCAATCACATCAACTTTTAGTAGGTTAGCATTTTTCAATCTAGCTGCTTCTATACCAGCTTTAGTGGTAACTTCCCTTATCAGTATGGAAGCTGTCTGGCTGCGACTTGGCCTAGCCGCTCTTTTTGCTTTGTCTCTAAGCTGGTTTGTCACTACGATAATCTTACGCAGGCCGGGAAGCTTTCAAAAACAACGACCGAAAGCAGAGATGGCTCTAGCATCTTCAGTATCAAACGGCGACACACCACCATTACAACTTAGAGAATTTCGCTACTTGGCTCAGGTCACTTGGCAAAGCTTTATCGGCCAGTTAGAAAGAGTAGTGACTCCCCTTATCATCGGCCTCAGCCTGGCTTCTGCCTTAATCATTTATGTACCGGCTTATACGATTCATCCCTGGCTAGGTGAGGGCTCTTGGCAAGGTCCTTACCTGTCTGCCCTCCTTACCATGCCTTTGCAGTTAACTGGTGGCGCTGAGGTTTTACTAGCCTCAGCCCTATTGGTTAAAGGGGCCAGTTTGGGAACAGCACTGAGCATTATGTTAGTCGCTCCCGGCACAACTTTCTCTGTGATTCGTCATCTCAACCGACCGGTGAAAGTTAAGACGACGGCTCTTTACCTTGTCGCTATTTGGTTTGTGGCCGGCTCTCTGGGGGTAGCGGTAGATGACATTCAACAACTGTTTGCCGTATAATGATAGCCTTAAAGAGGCGAAAAATGATTGAGAGCTTTATCGCTAATCTGGCCAGTCTGCTACCCTTCGGCTACGCTTTTGGTGCTGGTATGGTGACAGCGGTCAGCCCCTGTGGTATCGCCATGCTGCCCGCCTATGTCTCTCTCCATCTGAGCTCTGAGGGGAAGGGCTACGCAGTAACTACAGGGCTGATAGAGGTGTTACAAAGGAAGGGGATTGACCCTAAGTCGCCAAGTAGCTCTTTTCTCAAGTACCGGCCTTTACGGTGGTTGTGGCGTCTCCTGTCTTTTGGGCTGTGGTGCTGGGACAAGTCGTCTCTCAGACGAGGTGCCCGGGCACTGGTCATGAGCGGGGTAGTAACCCTAGGCTTTGTAGCCTTCTTCGGAATTATGGGAGCTATCCTATCGGCCGGAGGGCAATTCGTGGTTACATATATACCATGGGTGGCGGTTCTTATTGGAGTGGCCCTGATCTTACTTGGTATCTACCTCTTAGCCGG
>NZEH01000062.1 GCA_002690375.1 Dehalococcoidales bacterium | reverse complement strand
GTTTTGGAGCTGGATGGAGAAGAGAGAGAAATCGAGCGGGGCATCGCCTGGATGACTGACAAAGGGGTGAGAGTTGACCCCGTCATTGGAGCCACCATCAGTCGTCTTGGTCTGGCTAAGTACCTCGACGAGGTGGTAAAACCATCAGGCCTGCAGGCGATTGAAAAGCCTGAAGAGAGAAGAAGGTACCGGGCTGGGGGGAACTCGTACAACTGAGGGAAGTGCCCCTGGTGAAACCTGCGCCATGATTATTACCCGAAGATATAAAGGAGACAAGGATGGAAGAGAAAGTTGCCCATGCCAAAAAACTGATTGAAGATGCCGTGAGAGAATATCCCAGGATAGCGGTAGCGTGCTCCTTCGGCAAAGACAGTATGGTTACCGTCCACCTGGCAAGAGAAGTAGACCCGAACATAAAGGTTTTCTCAATAATGACACCATACAAACCAAGAGAGACCTTTGACTACCTCAGAGCAATGAATAAAAAAATGAATCTAGGTATCACGGTATATATGGTGGCGGATAGCCTCCCAGAGGCTCTCCGGGATGGTTATTTAGAGGTAATGCTGTTACCTCCTGAAGAATTTAATGAAAAAGCATCTCAAATTGAAGCTGACACCGGAAGAGCAATTTATGAAACCAACCCAGACGAATGCTGTCGCTTGCTTAAAGTAGACCCTACCAAAGTAGCGGTAAGTGGTTTAGATGCCTGGATAACTGGTTTGAGGAGCACCGAAGGTAGCACCAGAGTAGATTATCAAGAAATAGAAAACAAGGGTGGGCTTATCAAGATAAATCCCATTCTAACCTTTACCGAAGCCGAGATATGGAGATATATGTCCACCAGAGGTATTGAACCCCATCCCTGGTACCAGAAAGATTACCGGTCTCTCGGCTGTGCGCCCTGCTCACATCCTGGAGGAGAGTTCGAGAGGGATGGCAGGTGGCAAGATACCAGGAAATGTGGAGGAGAGTGTGGCATACACACCCAAAGACTAAAATGATAAATCAGAATAAACCCACGTAAAGATTCCCAGATTTATCTTAAACTGGAAAGATACAATCCGTTTGGCTCAGTCAAAGATAGAATAGTTTACCAGATGCTAAGGGCACTGGAAACAAAAGATAGAACCATTATTGAGCCATCATCAGGCAATACTGGAATCGCATTAGCCTGTGTTGCTAACGCCCTGGGAATACCGGTAGAGATAACTGTCCCGGAGAAAATTCCCGAGGAAAAAAAGGTGATGCTAAGATTTTTGGGAGCTGAAGTGAGGGAAGCTGATGATGCGCTGTGTCCCTTATTCCCTACTGAAGGAGCCAGAGGACTGGTAAGCGCCTTAATAAAAAGTCCGGCTACCAGAGATAGATATGTTAGCCCCAATCAATACGAGAACGAACTGAATGTCCAAGCCCATTACCAAACAACTGGACCAGAAATTTGGCAGCAGACCCGGGGGAAAATCGATTATTTCTTTGCCAGCTTTGGCACCTGCGGTACCATAACCGGGGTTGGCAGATACCTGAAAGAACAAAATCCAAAAATAAGAATTATTGGAGTGGAGCCTTCTTTCACGGACCATAAACTGCCAGGGATGAAGAGAATTACCGGGCTACAGGAGGAGTTTATACCCAAAATTCTGGATTGCTCAGTAATTGATGACTCTGTAGAAGTGACCGACGAAAATGCGTACAGAACTGCCATGGAATTAGCCAGAAAGGATGGAATCCCGGTCGGTCCTACGACGGGAGCTATCCTTTATGTTGCCTTACATTATGCTAAATTCAACAGGGGTCTGGCGGTTGTTATATCGCCTGATGATGCCTTCAAGTATGCCAGTTTCTACAAGGATATCCTGGAAATAGGACACGGGGAAATTAGCGGAAAAGAATATGATTTGAGTGACTTGGTTTGCCCGCTATCAAAGGTGAAAGCAACAGAAGTAATAGATAATTTGAATAGAGGAGAACCGGTAAAAATAATACTGGGCGATAGAGACTCTCTTAAAAGTGTGGCGCAAGAGTTAAAAGCCAGAGGTATAAAACCAGATTTTGAACAAGATGGTGAAAGCAGATTTATATTAACAATTACCACATGATGGATTTTTATAAACCGACCAAACAGAACTAAAAGTAAAAAGTGGAGTATAATGGAAAGTCACAAGAGAAGCCTCGTAAAAACGATAACATGGCGGTTAATTGCGGTTACAGTTACTCTGCTTATCTCCTACCTCTGGCTACGTGAATGGGGCAGCTCGATTGCCTTGGCTTTAGCGGCCAATGGCATTAAGGCTGTGCTTTACTATTTGCATGAGCGGGGATGGAATAGAATAAGTTTTGGCCGAAAGAAAGAGATTGAAGAAGATTATACAATATAGTTAAATTAAGCTGGCAAGGAAAAGGGAGAACCTGGGCGAGAGTTCAGCTATAACAAAAAGAACTGAAGGGAATTAATCTAATGAAATTTGAAACTATGACTATTCATGCCGGGGAGAGGCCGGATAGGACATTCGGGGCTATCTCGGTGCCTATCTACCAGACATCAACTTTTGCCTTTGAAGATGTGGGCGAGACGAGAGGCTATGATTATTCGCGCACCGCAAACCCGACGAGAAAGGTTCTGGAGGATACCATTGCTCAGCTTGAAGGAGGCCAGGCAGGTTTTGCCTTTGCCACCGGCATGGCTGCCGAAGCCACCGTCATCCACCTGCTTAAGGCGGGTGACCATATAATTTCGGGGGATGATGTCTACGGGGGAACCTACCGGCTATTTCAGGATGTAATGGGTGACTGTGGATTGGAGTTCACCTTGCTGAGAATGGATAGCCGGCAAAAGATTGAGCAGGCGATAAAGCCCAATACCAGGATGTTGTGGGTGGAGACTCCTTCTAATCCGCTGCTGAATATTGTTGATATTGAGATGGTAGTTGACATTGCCAGAAAGTATAACCTATTAACGGTGATGGACAACACCTTTGCCACTCCCTATCTTTTGAGACCAATCGAGTATGGGGTTGACATCGTTGTCCACTCCACCACCAAGTACCTTAATGGACATTGCGATGTTGTCAGTGGAGCTGTGGTAACCACCACTGATGAATTAACCGAGAGGATTCAATTTCTACTGAACGCTCTGGGGACCTGTGCCTCACCATTTGACTGCTGGCTGGTGCTGCGGGGAATTGAGACTCTCCCGGTGAGAATGAAACAACACGAGGAGAATGCTGCCGCCGTGGCGAATTATCTGGTGGGACATCCGGCAGTGAAGAGGGTATTTTATCCTGGACTTATCTCTCATCCTGGGTATGAAATCGCCAAAAGGCAGATGAAAGGGTTTGGCGGAATGGTCTCGTTCGAATTTAAACAGGGGGTTGAATCGGTTAATAGCTTCCTCAGAAGAATAAAGGTCTTTGCTCTGGCCGAGTCACTGGGTGGCGGTGCTTCTCTAGCGGAACACCCGGCAACAATGAGTCACGCCTCAATGCCAGAAGACTCTAGGCAAAAGGGGGGAATCACCGACGGGCTAATACGGCTATCCATCGGTTTGGAAAATATTGATGACTTGATTGACGATTTAGGTCAGGCGCTTGAGCCATGCTGAAGGAGTGATAGGTATGTCTTACACCAGAGCTTTACGCTGCCGAAAGTGCGGGCAGGAGTATCCCGTGCAGCCTCTCGGTCTGTGTGATTTCTGCCTTAGCCCGTTGGAGGTCAGCTATGATTACAAGGCTATGTCCATGAGCAGAGAAAAGCTAGCTCAGGGGCCGCTGACCATGTGGCGCTATAAGGACTTGCTACCTGTCGAGGGTGATGTGGTAGACATCAACACTGGCTTTACTCCATTGGTTAAAGCCGATAGGCTGGGTCGAGAGCTGGGATTGAAGGCGCTCTACATCAAGAATGACTGCCTTAATCCGACATACTCGTTCAAGGACAGACCCGTCTCAGTTGCCGTCACCAAGGCGCGGGAATTCGGGTTTGACACCGTAGCCTGTGCGTCAACTGGAAATTTGGCTGCCAGCGTAGCCGCCTATGCCGCCAAGGCGGATATGAAAGCTTATGTCTTCGTTCCGGCTGATATAGAACCGGGTAAGCTGATAGGAACGGCAATCTACAATCCAGTTCTGGTGAAAGTTGAGGGAAGCTATGATGATGTCAATCGCCTCTGTGCCGGGCTAGCACAAAGATACCACTGGGGATTTATTAATATCAATCTCAGACCGTATTACGCCGAGGGGAGCAAGACTCTGGGGTATGAAGTAGCTGAGCAGCTAGAGTGGCGTGCTCCTGACTGTGTGGTAGCTCCGGCTGCCTCGGGACTCCTCTTTACCCGGATACAGAAAGGCTTGGATGAGCTATCTATGCTTGGTTTAATCGAACCGGTTAATACCCATATGTATCTCAATCAGGCTGCTGGCTCCTCGCCCATCGTTAACGCCTTTGAGGCTGGTACTCTCCATGTGAACCCGGTAGAGCCAAACACTATTGCCAAGTCAATAGCCATTGGGAATCCAGCCGATGGCTATTATGCGCTAAGCGTTGTCAGGCAGTCGGGGGGTGGTGCCTGCGCCGTTACTGACGACGAAGCTATTGCCGGAATGAAATTACTGGCTCAAACTGAAGGCATCTTTGCTGAAGTGGCCGGCGGAGTAGTAATTGCCGGACTCAAGAGGCTGGCAGCTTCAGGAACAATCAAGAAGAACGAGCTAACGGTGGCTTTTATCACCGGAGCCGGACCCAAGACACAAGAAACGGTGTCAGACATCGTTCAGCCCTTTACGATCCAGTCCAGCCTAGAATCATTTGAGGAAATAGTTGGTGCGCGAGTTTAAGCCTATCATACCCATTTCTGCTATAATAATGCCAGTAAAGATAAGGGGACTAAGATGGCCAAGAAGCAAGTAATGTTTACCTTTCCTGAGGGGCTAGTCAAGGAGCCCATCATTCATAACCTCGGACAGCAATTCAAGGTGGTGACCGACATCCGCCGGGCCGATGTATCGGAAAATAAAGGCTGGGTAGTTTTGGAGCTGGATGGAGAAGAGAGAGAAATCGAGCGGGGCATCGCCTGGATGACTGACAAAGGGGTGAGAGTTGACCCCGTCATTGGAGACATTGTGGAGGGTTAAAAATGAGAAGAATATATCTTGATTATGCTGCCACAACACCGACACGTCCTGAGGTAGTAAAGGCAATGCTGGGTTATTTTACTGATGCCTTTGGCAACCCTTCCAGTCTCTATTCCTGCGGACAGGAGACAAAGGGAGCCGTGGAGGAGGCACGAGGTAAGGTTGCTGCTCTCATCGGTGCCCGGGATGAGGAAATCGTCTTTACCAGTGGAGGAACGGAGGCAGATAACTTTGCCATAAAGGGCGTAGCTTTTGCCAACGAGTCTAAGGGGAACCACATCATTACTAGCTCCATCGAGCATCATGCGGTGATAGAGACGTGCAAGTTCCTGGAAGGGAGGGGATTCATAGTAACTTATCTCCCGGTGGACAAGTATGGTTTGGTTGACCCCGATGATATTAAACAGGCCATTACCGGCAAAACCGTACTCATTTCGGTGATGCATGCCAGTAATGAAATAGGCACCATAGAGCCGATAGCCGAGATAGGTAAGATTGCCAGGGAGGCGGGAGCCTACTTTCATACTGATGCCGTACAGACGTTAGGGCATATCCCGGTAGATGTGAATGAACTCGGGGTGGATTTACTTTCTATGTCAGCCCACAAGCTCTACGGTCCCAAGGGGATTGGAGCGTTGTATATCAGAAAATGTACCAGGCTAGTCCCCTTTATGCACGGAGGTGAGCAGGAGAGAAGGCGGCGAGCGAGCACGGAGAATGTCCCTGGCATTGTAGGCTTTGGCACAGCCGCCGAACTTGCTCAGCCGGAAATGGATGGGGAAACGGAGCGATTGACTTACCTTCGTGACCAGCTTACTAAAGACCTCCTAGAGCGGATTGACTACACCCGCTTGAACGGTCATCCTTCAAAAAGGCTACCCAATTTCGTCAATATAAGCGTAGAGTTTGTGGAAGGGGAATCTATGTGCCTCAACCTTGACTTGACGGGTATTTGTGTCTCTACC
>NZEH01000061.1 GCA_002690375.1 Dehalococcoidales bacterium | reverse complement strand
GTTTTCTCTTTATATAGTAGTCGGTAACGGTCTCCTGGTGGTTAGAGCGAGGCGGTACCACCCGTTCTCGTCCCGAACACGGAAGTGAAACGCCCTAGCGCAGACGATACTGAGGGGGCAACCCCTTGTGGAAAATATGCCACTGCCAGGAGACTTAGCTTGAAAGTCTTTTTCGTCGCTAGTTTTTGACGAATAATTATACTTACTTTTATAACATATACTGCTACCGAGAGGATTAATTTAGGGAGAGAAGATGGCTAGTCGATTTGATAAATTCTCAGAGCGAGCTCGTAGGGTTCTTACCTTGGCTCAGGATGAGGCTCAGCGCCTTAGTCACTCTTATGTCGGCACTGAGCATATCCTGCTGGGACTGGTGCGGGAAGAAGATGGGGTAGCGGCTAAGGTTCTGGGCGGTATGGATATCAGTCTAGGCAAGGTGCGTCAAGCGGTGGAATTTATCATTGGGTCTGGTGAGAAGCCCAGCACCGGAGCCACCGGGCTTACCTCTAGGGCTAAGCGAGTTATTGAGTTGGCTATAGATGAGGCCCGCTATCTGGGGCATAATTATATTGGCACTGAGCACCTCCTACTGGGACTACTGCGTGAGGGGGAAGGGGTAGCGGCTGGTGTATTGGATAGCTTTAATGTTACCCTTGAGCGAGCACGCACTGAGACTACTCGCTTCCTCAGTCAAAATGTAGCCAAGCCTCGGCTGAGCCGCAACGCAAGCCGCACTCCCATCTTAGACCAGTTAGCTATTGACCTAACCGCGGCTTCCCGTGCCGGTAAGCTTGACCCAGTTATCGGGCGGCTTAAGGAGATTGAACGGGTAATGCAGATTCTTTCCCGCCGCACCAAGAACAACCCGGCCCTTATCGGCGAGCCAGGAGTGGGTAAAACGGCCATTGTTGAAGGCTTAGCTCATCGTATTGTTGCTGGAGATGTTCCGGAGACTCTGGAGGGAAAACGGATAGTAGCCTTGGATATGGCGGCGGTAGTAGCTGGAACAAAATACCGAGGTGAGTTTGAAGAACGGTTAAAGAAGATTATTGCCGAGATAAAGGCGGCAGGGAACTGTGTCATCTTTATTGATGAATTCCACACCATGGTCGGTGCCGGTGCCGCCGAGGGAGCTGTTGATGCGGCTAACATTCTAAAACCCTCGCTAGCACGAGGCGAACTTCAGTGTATCGGTGCCACCACCCTTGATGACTATCGTAAATATGTAGAGCGGGATGCCGCTCTGGAGCGGCGTTTCCAGCCGGTGCTGGTGGAAGAACCTGCAGTTGAGGATACTCTGGAGATCTTGCGCGGCATTAAAGCACGCTATGAGGAACATCACCAGCTGATAATAAGTGACGAGGCACTAAGTGCGGCAACAACACTGGCCTCAAGATATATACCCGATCGTTTTCTGCCGGATAAAGCTATTGACCTTATTGACGAAGCAGCATCAAGGGTAAGGATTAGGCACCGCACCAAACCCGTTTCCCTAAAAGAACTCAAGCAGGTTGAGGAGGGGTATCGTCGGGAAAAGGAAGCTGCTCTGGCAACACAGAAGTATGATTATGCTGCTGAGCTCAGGCAGCGGGAGCTCCAAGTTGAAGAAAAAATAAAGAAAATAGAAGAGGAGTGGCAGACTGAGCAAGATCAGGAGAAAGTGGTGGTAACCGCTGAAGATATTGCCGAGGTGGCGGCTATGTGGGTCGGCATTCCGGTTGTCCAGTTGACCGGTGATGAGACCGAGCGCCTACTTCATATGGAGGAAGTAATCCACAATCGAATTATCGGTCAGGATGAGGCCATTAAGACCATTTCCAAAGCGGTAAGACGGGCCCGGGCTGGACTTAAAGACCCTAGGCACCCCATAGGCAATTTCATCTTTCTCGGCCCCACCGGTGTTGGCAAGACGGAACTGGCTAGAGCGCTGGCCGAGTTTATGTTCGGCAGTGAGGATGCCTTAATCCGGCTTGATATGTCTGAGTTTATGGAGAAATTCGCTGTCTCGCGACTGGTTGGGGCACCACCAGGATATGTCGGCTTTGAGGAGGGTGGACAATTAACTGAGTCAGTAAGGCGCAAGTCGTATAGCTTGATTCTCCTTGATGAGGTCGAGAAGGCTCACCCTGACGTGTTTAATATACTACTCCAGATATTTGATGATGGCCATCTGACTGATGCCAAGGGCCGTCGGGTTGACTTCCGCAACAGCATTATCATTATGACCAGTAATATTGGTGCTGAGCTCATCCAGAAAGGAAGTACCATCGGCTTTGCCTCTCGCAGCGATGCGGCCAAAACTCAGCAGCAATCTCATGAACGAATGAAGGAGAGATTACTTGGCGAATTAAAGAAGGCTTTCCGCCCAGAGTTCTTAAATCGTCTTGATGGTGTTATTGTCTTTCGCTCCCTGACCAAAGAGCAGATTCGGCAGATTGTTGACCTGATGTTGGTCTCAGTAAGTAAGCAGTTATCGGAAAAAGAGATAAAGCTTAAGGTAACTGAAGCGGCTAAGGACTTCTTGGGTAAGAAGGGCTATGACGAGATCTTTGGCGCTCGGCCGCTACGCCGGGTGATTCAGGATATGGTTGAAGATAAGCTCTCGGAGGACTTGCTCCGTGGCGAATTTAAAGTTTTTGAGAGGGTTTTTGTACTTGAAGCAAAAATTACTGAAATTACCCCAGCTATCACTGATGCTATCAAGGGGATGGATGGTGTCCTTAGCGTAGAGAGGTCTGAGGATTTACTGACACTTTACGGCTCGGAGGATTTGAAATCTCAAATAAATCAGATAGTTGAGGACAACGATGGCGTTTTGGAGTATATAAAGGTGCAAGGCTATATTTCCTCGGTTGTAGTTGATATGAAAGAGGAGGAGATTGTGTTGAAATCAGAGGATGGGATTGTGCCACATCCAGTGGCTGGAAGCCTTGGCGGAAGATGATAGATAATTAGGTCATGGTGATGGCCAACAGACTAGCTGACTTATGTCAATTAGGGGCGGTAGAAGCCAAAAGCAGGCTCTAAATCGCCCTTTAAATTTATCAGAAAAATTTTGGCTAACTTTAGCCTTGAGTTGGGAGACATGTAGAGGGCTGTTTATTAAGGGAAGTTTGAAGGGCTACGCTTCTTCAAACACTAAAATCTTTATTTAAGATAGAGCTAGGATGATATGGCAGTAGATTGGGCACAGGCGTGGCAGATTGGTGGTATTGGCTTCGGCCTTGTTTTTGCTGTCCTAGTTATTCTGGCTCTTACCATGTGGCTAACCGGGCTCTTACTTAAAAAGCTAGGCACAGATGGTAGTGACAGCGGCGGCAAAAACAAGGAAGACTAGAAGTTGGCACTAGGGAAAGGTAGGTAATCAGCACTAACTGATTACTTTGGGGAATTAAATGCTAGACCTATTCCAAACCGGTTTTGCTGGCCTTACTTGGGGCTCCGTGGTAATGCTCGTTATTGGCGGAGCCCTTATATATTTAGGCATTGCCAAGAAGATGGAGCCCTTACTGCTAGTGCCTATCGGCTTCGGTGTCATTTTGGTTAATCTGCCCTTTGGCGGCTTAATGGAGTCGGTAGTCAACGGCAATGTGGTTAATTCATATGCTATTGGTGGTGAGCCGGCTGGAGTCCTTGCCCGAGTATTTAGATATGGACTTGTCTGGGAATTAATCCCGGTCTTCATCTTTCTTGGTTTGGGGGCAATGACCGATTTCGGCCCCATAATTGCTAATCCCAAGACCTTGCTCCTCGGTGCTGGGGCACAGTTCGGTGTCTATCTCGCCTTCTTTCTCGCTCTTCTTTTGGGCTTTGACATCCGTGAAGCCGCTCCAATAGGTATTATTGGTGGTGCTGACGGACCGACAACCATCTATCTGACCAATCGGTTGGCGCCTACCTTCATCGGGGCAACAGCGGTAGCCGCCTACACCTATATGGCGCTGGTGCCCATTATCCAACCACCGGTAATAAAGCTTTTTACCACCAAGAAGGAGCGGGAAATCTACATGAAGCCCCAGCTAAGATCAGTATCGGGGACAGAAAAGATTATTTTCCCGATAGTTGGGGCTATTATTATTATCTTGCTGGTGCCCAAGTCAGCCCCCCTCATCGGTATGTTTATGTTTGGCAATCTACTCAAGGAATCCGGCGTTACTGATAGGCTGGCTGAGACTGCCTCCGGCGATTTTATAAATGTACTGACCATCCTGCTTGGTTTAAGTGTTGGCGCTTTCATGAGTGCTGAGGCCTTTCTTACATCTGAGAGCCTGATGGTGTTTGGCTTAGGTATAGTAGCCTTTGCTACCTCTACCGTCTTTGGCATACTGTTGGCTAAGCTTATGAATCTCTTCCTCAAGGAGAAGCTCAACCCGATGATAGGTGCCGCCGGTGTCTCAGCAGTACCAATGGCGGCACGGGTGGTACAAAAGATGGGCCAACAAGCTAACCCGAGAAACTTTCTCCTCATGCAAGCCATGGGGCCCAATATCGCCGGGGTTATCGGCACCGCTACTGCCGCCGGCATATTCCTCGGTATGCTGGGCTAAATTTGCTATTCTGCTTTAGCCCAAACCTTCCTCTAAAATAAGAGTTCTTGTCAACCCCTTACCCTTTATCCCTTGCAGGTGAATTAGATTGTTACTTGATGGCATAATATATGGCACGGCAGAGGAGGTTGGTAGACTTTAGCCATGAATGTTGGTATTGGCATCATCGGGCTAGCTAAAAGCGGGCGGACAACCATTTTCAACGCTTTAACCAAGGGTAAAGCCGATACCAGAAGCTATACCCCGGAAGTACCCCATATCGGCCTAGCCAGAATTGCCGACCCCCGCCTAGAGACGCTAGCTGCTCTGCTTCACCCCAAACAGGTGGTCCCAGCAAAAGTAAAATACCTTGACCTTGGCGCTCAAGTTAAGAGTCTGGCCGAGGACACAGCTACAAGTGGTCAATACCTATCCCAACTGAGCAATGTAGACGCTCTGATTGATGTCGTCCGAGCCTTTGCTGACGAGAGTATACCCCATATTGAAGGTAGTGTGGATGTAGAACGGGATATCACCGCAATGGACTTAGAGCTTACCTTCTCCGACCTGGCTCTATTTGAGAGACGGCTGGAAAAGATAAAAGTGTCCCTAAAAATGGCTAGCCAAACTGAGCGCCAAGGTCTTCTTCATGAGCAGGAGCTGTTAATAAAATTAAAGACTGAGCTAGAGAAAGATATACCCATCCGAGAATTAAGTCTAACCACTGAGCAAACCAAAACTATCACTCACTATCAATTCTTAAGTGCTAAATCTTTACTAACGGTGGTAAATATTGATGAAGACCAGCTAGGTAGTGCAAAAGTCCTAGAGGACAAACTGAACTCGCATTTTGCCAAAGTCAACCACCATGTTATTACCCTCTGCGGCAAGCTGGAGATGGAGCTAGCCGAGCTAGATGGTAGCACCGCCGAGAGCTTCCGGGCTGAATTCGGCTTAAGTGAGCCCGGGCTTGAGCGAACTATTAAACTATCCTACGAACTGCTGGGGCTCATCTCTTTCTTTACTACCGCCTCGGATGAGGTTAAAGTTTGGTCTATAAAGCGCGGCACCCCAGCACTTAAAGCCGCTGGCAAGATTCACTCCGATATGGAACGGGGCTTTATCCGAGCAGAGGTGGTAAGCTTTGATGACCTAACAAAGTGCGGCAGTCTGGCTGAGGCTAGAAAGCACGGACTGCTACGCCTTGAGGGCAAGAACTACATAGTTCAGGACGGCGATGTCATAACTTTTTTGTTTAATGTGTGAGGGAGTCATTTACCTGCCTCACCTTGAAGGGGATTCAGTGGGACTTCTCTCAGGGGCTTCGCCTCTCTTATAAACGCCGTGATGACCTTCGGGTTACCCGATGAGCTATTTTCCCTCTATAGTTATTCTCTCCATGGTATCACCCTGCTTGATGTTTTCGAGAACTTCCATTCCTTCTATTAGCTGACCAAATACTGAATGCCTACCATCTAGGTGGGGTTGAGGGGCATAAGTAATGAAAAACTGGCTGCCGTTAGTGTTGGGGCCGGCATTAGCCATTGATAGAGCGCCGGTAACATGGGTATGCTCGGTAAATTCATCAGCAAAGGCATAACCAGGACCACCGGTTCCGGTTCCGGTAGGGTCTCCTCCCTGAGCCATAAAGCCGGGGATAACGCGGTGGAAGGTAGTCTCATCATAGAATCCCTCACCGGCAAGGAAGACAAAGTTGTTGACCGTTACCGGGACATCACTGGCAAATAGCTCCAGTACCAAGTTTCCCTTTTCAGTTTCAATGGTAGCCGTGTATTTCTTGCTGGTATCAATTTTCATCGGTGGCGGTGCCGAGTAAGTTTTGCGTTCTGGCGCCGCACCACCACATGAGGCGGCAAAAAATGCTCCCAAGACCAAGATGATGCCGGCTATTCGCGGTAGATTCTCAACTATCATTAGTTAAACTCGCTCCTTCCTTTTGACGATAGCTTATCATTTTTCAAAGCCTGAATAACAAGATTGGCTTCCCTAGGTCTAAACTGTAACCTCTTATCAGTAGGTTTATCCTCGCAGATACTTATCTATATCGGCAGCGGCTTTTTTGCCAGCGCCCATAGCACTAATCACTGTAGCGGCACCGGTAACTATATCACCGCCAGCCCAGACGCCAAGTTTCACTGTCTTGCCTGTCTCCTCGTCGGTCACCACGGTGCCCCACTTAGATGTCTTGAGACCCTCGGTGGTCTGGGCAATAAGTGGGTTGGGCGTAGTACCCAGAGCAACGACTACTACATCCACATCAATGATAAACTCACTGCCCTCTTTTTCAATCGGACGACGGCGACCACTCTCGTCAGGATCACCAAGCTCCATCTGGTAACACTCCATCCCAACCACCCAGTTCTGCTCATTACCTAAAAATTGTTTGGGATTGGTTAAGAACTTGAACTGAATGCCCTCCTCCATGGCATTCTCCACCTCCTCACGACGAGCCGGCATTTCCACCTCAGAGCGTCGGTAGATAATATAGACTTCGTCAGCCCCGAGCCTTAAGACACAGCGGGCTGCGTCCATAGCCACATTGCCACCACCAATTACGGCCACCCGCTTGCCAACCTTCACCGGGGTATCATACTCCGGGAATTGATAGGCCTTCATCAGATTGACACGGGTTAGGAATTCATTAGCTGAGTAGACACCGTTAAGGTTTTCTCCAGGGATGTTCATGAACATAGGTAGTCCGGCACCAGTACCCAGAAAAACAGCCTGGTAGCCATCCTTGAGTAACTCATCCACGGTATCAATCTTACCGATTACCGAGTTTAGTTTAAGCTCAACCCCTAAAGAGGCAACATAGTCAACCTCAGCCTGAATAATTTCTGTGGGCAAGCGGAACTCTGGGATACCATAGGTCAGCACGCCACCAGCGACATGCAGTGCCTCAAAGATGGTAACACTGTGCCCCAGCTTGGCAAGGTCGGCGGCAGCGGTAAGTCCCGCCGGCCCGGAGCCGACCACAGCCACCCACTTGCCTGTCGGTTTCGGTAGCTCTAGTGCCGAGCTTTCTGGGCTCATATTAGCCCGCTCCCAGTCGGCCACATAGCGCTCCAGTCGACCGATGGCAACAGGCGCCCCCCTCTTAGCGATAACACAAACAACCTCACACTGTGTCTCCTGGGGACAGACCCGCCCGCAGATGCCGGGCAGGGCATTTTTATCTTTCAGTGCTCTTACCGCCTGTGGCATATCACCCTCACGCATTGCTTTAACAAACTCAGGAATATCAACACTCACTGGGCAACCGGTAACACAATTACGCTTGGGACATTGGATACAGCGATTGGCCTCAGTCAGAGCCTGCTTGGAACTATAACCCAAGGCAACTTCACTGAAATTTTTAGCCCGTGCCTCAGGCTCCTGCCTTGGCATCGATATCCGGTTCAGATCAAGCTTGGCCATATAACCGCTCCCAGATTACAATTTATGAATGAGTGCCATGCTGTATCTGACACTGCTCAAAGGAATGTTTCTCTTCGTCGAGGTAGATACGCTGTCGGGCAAGAAGTAGATCCCAGTCAACCTGATGGCCATCAAAATCGGGCCCATCGATGCAGGCAAACCGAGTGGCACCAGAAACTGCAACCCGACAGCCGCCACACATACCAGTACCATCAACCATTATTGGGTTTAGGCTGACAATAGTTTTAACACCAAAGGGCTCGGTAGTCTTAGCACAGAACTTCATCATAACGCTCGGCCCAATAGCAATAACCCGCGAAATCTTCCCATCACCACTAAGCAGTTCCCTGAGTGGCTCTGTTACCAACCCTTTACGGCCATAAGAGCCATCGTCAGTGGTCACTATCAGTTGGTCGCTGACTTGGCCAAGCTCTTCTTCCCAGAAAACAAGATTTTTACTGCGTGCCCCCATAATGGAGATGACCCTGTTTCCAGCCTGTCTCATAGCTCTGGCAATGGGCATTATAGTAGCTATAGCAAAGCCGCCAGCGACACAGACCACAGTGCCAAATTTTTCAATGTGTGTAGGCAGTCCCAGTGGCCCCACAAAATCAGTAATAGAGTCGCCGGCTCCAAGTTGGGCTAAGCGACGGGTGGTAGTGCCCACTTCCATAAAGACAACGGTGACGCTCCCCTCTTTCCTATCCCAATTGGCAATAGTAAGCGGGATACGCTCACCCCGCTCATCAATCCTTACAATGACAAACTGCCCGGCTTGAGCCTTCTGGGCTACCTTGGGCGCCG
Organism: Dehalococcoidales bacterium; assembly: GCA_002690375.1. The sequence continues at coordinate 5,875 of NZEH01000061.1, read as the reverse complement.
CCACCTTAAACAAATGGATCTTGGGTGCTAGATCTTGCCTTAGTAAAATCTGGTTCACTTGTACCTCACCCCCAGCATTTATAGTCTACCATTAAATAGAGTATAATCCAACTCATTGGCAGTTGCCAAATTGTCACTGAAGGTATAAGATAATATGCAGTTAGGTAGTAAAGTGAAAATCAAGCTTTGAGAGGTTAACGTTAATGACTATAGAAATGGTCCACATCGGCTTCGGCAACATCTTAGCCATGAGTAGGGCTATTGCAATAGCTTCACCAAACTCGGCACCGACCAAGCGTACCATTCAGGAAGCGAGGAACAAGGGACTACTAATTGATATGACCAATGGCAGAAGAACCAAGGCCGTTATCTTCGCTGACAGTGGCCACATTGTCCTGTCGGCTCTAGCCCCGGAAACCATTACCGGCCGACTTCAGACGAGCCGCAGCTCCCCAATGCTGAGACCAGAGCAAAGCGATGACAAAGCCGAGCTATAAAAGCCAGGATCGACTAAACCTAGCTACCAAGCCATTACTCCTAATCCTCTCCGGCCCCTCCGGCAGCGGTAAGGATGCCGTTTTAGCCAGGATGAAAGAGCTAGACTACCCCCTTCAATATATTGTGACTGTAACCACACGCCCCAAGCGCTCTAATGAAAAAGACAATGTAGATTATCACTTCGTCTCGAGAGAAAGCTTCCAAAAGATGATTGAACACGAAAACTTGCTAGAGTGGGCCAATGTCTATGGCAATTGGTATGGGGTGCCAAAACAAGCGATCAAGGAGACCCTAGATGTGGGGCAAGACACTATTGTAAAGGTTGATATTCAAGGGGCAGCCACTATCAGAAAGCTCCTGCCTCAAGCAGTATTTATATTTCTTATACCACCATCAATGCCAGAACTTGCCACCAGACTTAAGATGCGCCATACAGAATCGGCCGCAGATTTAGCCTTACGTTTAAAAACCGCCGAGGAGGAAGTAAAAAAGCTACTCTCCTTTGACTATGCCATAGTCAATAAGCATGATGGGATTGACCAAGTGGTATCGGACATTTTAGCTATAATTTCTGCTGAAAAGTGCCGGGTAACCCCCAGAGAAGTCAGATTATAAACTCATCATAAAGAGGTTAGCAGCGAGGCAGTTAGATAGCCCAGCCCACCACAGATGGGAAAGGTTAATAGCCAAGCAATGACAATACTTCTGGCTATTCCCCAGCGTACCGCTGACAACCGCCGGGTAGCCCCCACCCCCATTATTGCTGAACTGGCACAATGGGTAGTACTTACCGGAATACCCAAATACGAAGCCCCCTCAATAACTGTAGCCGCTGAGAAAGAAGAAACAAAGCCCTGAACAGGTCTCAGGGCAGTAACCCTTAGGCCCAATTTTTTAATCACCCGCCAGCCACCAATAGCCGTACCTGAGCTAATAGCCAAGGCCGATAAGATTATAATCCACCACGGAATATCCTCCCACAACTCGACCTGCCCGGTATAAATTACCACCGCCATAGTGATAACACCTATCGGCATCTGACCATCATTCTTGCCATGACTATATGCCAAAAAAGCGGTGGTAAACCATTGCAAACGACTAAAAATAACACGCATTCTAGCCGGCAGACTCTGCCGGCAAAGCCAAAGCAGTCCCACCATCAGGACAAAGCTACTGATAAAGCCTAGGGTAGGGGCAGCCACTACCGAGAATAGAACACGCTGAAAGGTGCCCCACATAACAGCCCCGGTACCTACTACAGCGATTCCTGCCCCAACCATTCCGGCAACATAGCTATGGGTTATACTTACCGGCATACCAAAGTAGGTAGCTACGCTACCCCAGACGATAACCGCCACCAAGCCAGCTACTACTGTCTGGTATGAGATTGCCTCCGAAATTAAAATCCCTTTACCAATGGTTTTAGCCACAGCAGTGCCGGTGGCAGCACCGGCCAGATTAAAAAAAGCGGCGATTATTACAGCTCGTCTCGGGGACAGGGCACGAGAACCTACAGAAGCAGCAATAGCATTGGCAGCGTCATTAAATCCGTTAACAACACCGAAACCAACAGCCAGAGTTATAATAAAAACAAGCAGCCATATGGAGGGGTCAGGCATGCTTGAGGGCTACCCCCTCAAGGACATTAGCCACATCCTCGCACCTATCAGTGGCGCTCTCCATATGCTCATAAATCTCCCGCCACTTGATAATATAGGCTGTATTTTTAGTATCCTCAAATAGCTCACCCAGTGCCGAGCGGAATACCTTATCCCCCATGTTCTCCAGCCGGTTAAGCTCAACACAGATCTCCAAAATGCTTTTCCACTCAGAACGACCCCTGAGCATTAGCACCGCTCTTTCTACATTAACCGCCGCCTGCACTATAATATCGGCTAGCTCTTTAGCTCTCTGGGTGGGGTGGTCTATCTTATAGATAAGTATAGCATCGGCGGTGGCATGGATAAAATCGGTAACATCATCCATGACATGAGCCAGCAGTGCTATATCCTCGCGGTCAAATGGGGTGACAAAGGTACGATGAAGCTGGGCAATAATCTGATGGGTAATTGAATCCCCCTCATGCTCCAGCTCAGTTATATCAGCCACCTTTATGGCAACATTCTCCCAGCTATCAAACAACTCGTTTAGCCCCTGGGCAGTCTTTACCATATTGCGGGCACTCATCTCGAAAAGGTCAAAAAACTTCTCCTCCCTGGGTATAAAAGGGAACTTAACCACAGTTACTCCTCCTCTGCCAGGCAAAATACATTTTAAAATTAGCGGGGTACATCACAATCAGATAACTAATAAACTACTACTTTAACTTTAGGTAAAGTTTAAGCTAAAATATGCTTGGCTGTCAATGAAAGACATGGAGAATGCTTTTGACTAATCTTGCTCATCACCACGCATTGCCGATAGCCAGCAAACTCAAATTCGGTATCATGCTTACTAGTTTTATCCTAGTAGTGGAAGTGGCCGGCGGGCTTTTGTCCAATAGCCTGGCACTACTTGCCGACGCCGGTCATCTATTTACCGATGTTATCGCCCTAACCTTAAGCTGGTATGGAGTAAAACAGGCAGAACGCCCCGCCAGCCACAGTATGACTTTTGGCTATCACCGGATAGGAGTACTGATTGCTGTGGTAAACGCTATCAGTATCTTTGTCATCGCTGCGATCATCTTTTATGAAGCCTTCCAGCGCTTCGGGCAGCCGCCAGAGGTCAACAGCCTGCTCATGTTAACCGTAGCCATGGTGGGACTCGTCGTTAATCTCTTTGTTGTCTTCTGGCTAAGAAAAGAACAGCGAGGTAACTTAAATGTGCGCAGTGCCTTCTGGCATGCTCTGGGTGATGCCCTAGCTTCAATAGGTGTCATCCTTGGTGGCATCATTATACTGCTCACCGGATGGTTCGTAGTCGACCCGATTATCAGTGCCTTTATTGGCCTGATTATTATTCTGGCTGCTTGGCGTATATTGAAGGAAGGCCTGAGAGTTCTTCTAGAAGCTACGCCCCCTGAGATAAATGTAAAAAAGCTGCTAAAGACCATGAGCCATGTGCCAGGAGTAAGGGCTGTACACGATATCCACGTCTGGAGCATTAGCCCTCAGCTACATGCCATGAGCTGCCATGTTCTTATTGATGACCTGCCCACCAGTGAGGCAGCCGCCATCCGTCAGAAGATAGAGGATATGCTCCGACAGCAATATGACATTGAACACTCAACCATCCAGATGGAGTGTGAGCAGTGCAGTGCCAATGATATCTTATGCAGATTGAGCATCGGCAAACGAGAAGATGACGAAAAAGTACCACCTCAAAGCTAGGTTAAGCCTTACTAAAAACTCTAAGACTCCCTGTGAGCAATTGAGTTGCCATATTTTATACGGGGGATTTCGCCGGATTCTGGATTCTGTTCTTAGGATTACTTTTTTAACTATTGACAGCCAGTAGATAAGGGCATAGACTTCATAAACTAAAAGTAGTGAAGAAAAATTCCCAAGACATACTGGATAGTCCGCTTGAGCAACTACCGGCTGCCCGGCCAAGTGGGCGGGTGCTACGAAAACTTGAAAAGCCATGGGGGAAGTCCCAGCCATTCTTGAGGACATTCAGGGACGCCTTAAGGGCATAGCTAGAAAAAGTATTTAGGGATAAGATAAATGTATATCATCATAGCTGGCGGTGGGGTAATAGGATTCCATATAGCTTCTTTGCTAGCCGAGAAGGGCCATGAAGTGGTTGTCGTGGAGATATCTGAGGAGAGACTTGAGACCATTCGCCACCAGCTTGACGTTAAAACCATCCACGGCAATGCGGCTACACCCAACATCTTAAAAGAAGCTGGAGTTGAGCACACCGACTTGGTTCTGGCTGTCACTAATAACGACGAAACTAATATGGTGACNTGCTTCATGGCTAAGGAACTNGGTGCNGCCACCACCGCTGCCAGAATCATAAANCCCGAATATTCGGGCTANTTTGTTACNCCNGCCAAGTCACCNCAAGCCACCCGCAAGATAATCAGGCCAAGAAGCCTNGGNATAGATGTCTTTATCAACCCTGAAGCTGAAGCGGCCAAGGAGATAATGGGCATCCTCTCCGGCTTCTACTCAACGCCAGTGGAGAGTTTTGCCAACGGTCTTGTTCAAATAAGAGAGTTTAGGGTGGAGGGGGAAGCACTGGTCGATAAAAACTTAAGTCAAATTACCTTTTCCAAACCTTGCACTATTGCCGCCATTGTCCGTGCTGGGGGCATCATTACACCCAGCCCTGAGGAAGTGATAACCGAGGACGATAGCGTCTACTTGGTTGCCTCCCGAGAGTTCATTGACGAACTGGGCCAGATGTTCAGTAAACCCAAGCGTCCAGCAAAAAGTGTGGTTATCCTTGGTGGCAGACGAATTGGTTTTCTTCTTGCTGAAGGCCTTCAGAGACACGGGGTTATGGTTAAGGTTATTGAAAGTGAGCTAAGCCACTGCCAAGAGATAGCCTCCAATCTAGAAGAAACGGTGGTACTACAGGGCGATGGCACTGACCGTGACTTTCTCATTGAACAGGGGGTACCATCAGCAGATGCCTTTGTGGCTACCACTGAGAGCGATGAACTCAATATCCTTTGCGGTTTGCTAGCTAAGAACCTGGGGGTGCCCCGAAGCTTAGTCATCCTTAACAAGCCAGGATTTGTCCCTTTGACTGAAGCCATAGGGGTTGATGTCGCCGCTCTTCCCCCCCTGCTAACGGCCGACAAAATCGCTCACTTCGTCCTCCATGGCGGCGCCATCTCAGCAGCATTTCTGGAAGGTCAACAACTAGAAGCTGTTGAGTTTGTTACCAGCCCCCAAGCACATATTGCCAACAAAAAGCTTAGTGACGCCGGCCTACCAAAAGGAGCAATAGCCGGTGCCATTGTTCGTAATGACCGGGTTATTATTCCGCCAGGCGACAGCTTAGTTCAGCCAGGAGACCATGTTATCATAGTATCTCCTCTTCCCCTTATCCATTCAGTGGAAAAGCTCTTCCAGTAAGATAAAAGATAATGCGAATAAAGGTTTTTCTTCATTACTTGGGCCTACTAATAGCAACCATAGGACTTACCATGCTCCTGCCCTTGGGCTGGAGCCTTTATCATAAAGAGCCTGATACTGTTACAGGCGCCTTTGCCATCTCGATGGCTTTAAGCCTGGGCTTGGGTCTTCTACTCTGGCGCTTGACATCAATTGGTAGGGGAAAGCTGAGCCGGCGAGAGGCAATAATACTAGTCGCCGGGGGATGGCTATTAGCCTCGGCTTTCGGCGCCCTACCCTATCATCGTGTTTCTCGAAGTATGATTTTGCGCAGGGCATCTGGAGAATGGCAGGTATGTAGTTCC
>NZEH01000060.1:260-8898 GCA_002690375.1 Dehalococcoidales bacterium | reverse complement strand
GATTTTCATTCCCTTAGCCCCGGCCTGCATGGTACGGAAAAGTGCTTGTTTTATAGCCCTTCGGTAAGCAACACGGCGTTGCATCTGTTCAGCCACTGTCCTAGCTACCAGATGAGCGTCAAGCTCAGGCTGCCGAATCTCCTGAATATTAAGTTGTACCTTCTTACCAGTGAGGTCATCCATGTAACGCCTCATTTCGTCGACCCTCTGCCCTCCCCGACCAATGACAATACCCGGCCGAGCAGTATATATAGTTACTGACACCTTGTTTGCCTGGCGCTCAATCTCCACTAGAGAGATAGCAGTGTCAGCATACTTGGATTCAATAGCCTTCCTAATCTCCAGATCTTCATGTAAAAACTGAGCATAATGCTTATCAGCATGCCATTTGGCTTGCCAATCACGTATGGTACCAATTCTAAAACCAAACGGGTGAACCTTGCGTCCCATTAAGCCTCTCCCTCAGTAACAATAACTGTAATATGACTAGAACGCTTGAGAATACGCTTCGCCCGTCCCCTAGCCGCCGGACGAAACCTCTTTAGGGTCAATGCCTCATCAACAAAGATACTGACCACCTTTAAGTCCGAAGGTGTCATCTGAAAATTATTCTCAGCATTAGCCGCCGCTGATTTCACCACCTTAGCTACTATCCTAGCCAATGGTGACGAAGCAAACTGGAGCGTAACTAGCGCTTCACTGACCCCTTTGCCTCGCACCATATCGACCAGCGGACGCACTTTGCGAGCTGATACTCCGGTGTCTTTAACTTTTGCCTTAATTTGCATTTTACTTTTCTAACCAAGTAATCAAAAAAGCCACTTTTACTTCTTTACCGACCAATCCGCTCTGCCTTACCAACATGCCCTCTAAAGGTCCTAGTCACAGCAAACTCACCCAGTTTATGACCTACCATATTTTCAGTAATAAAGATCGGCACATGTCTCCGACCATCATGAACTCCAATATTAAGCCCCACCATTTCAGGCAAGATGGTAGATGAACGTGCCCAGGTCGTTATTACTGTCTTCTGCCCGGAGCGACGAACCTTCTCCACCTTTTTCATCAGTTTGGCATCAACAGCTGGTCCCTTTTTAACTGATCTTGACATTTTAGTTACTTACCCCGCCGTTTGATAATCATTTTGTCCGAAGCCTTAGGCCTTCGTGTTCTATAACCCAAGGCCGGCTTCCCCCAAGGTGTTTTAGGACCCGGCATACCTATCGGTGATCTACCTTCACCCCCACCATGAGGATGGTCACGTGGGCTCATAGCCGAACCCCTCACCACTGGTCTAAGACCTAACCAGTGCCTGCGACCGGCCTTGCCCAGCTTAATGTTCTGATGGTCAAGATTACTTGCTTGACCAATAGTAGCCATACAATTACTACGAATACGCCGCACTTCACCAGATGGCAACCGGATAAGGGCATAGCCACCCTCTTTGTCCATTAGTTGCGCCGCAGTCCCGGCACTCCGTACCAACTGCCCTCCCCTACCTGGCACTAACTCAATGTTATAGATTTGGGTGCCACTGGGCATTTGCTTTAAAGTCATGGTATTGCCCGGTTTCAATTCAGCATCCTCACCAGATTTTAGTATATCCCCGACCTTAAGCCCTGATGGGGCCAAGATGTAGCGCTTATCACCATCAGCATAGTAGATAAGAGCGATGCGTGCCGAACGATTGGGGTCATATTCAATAGCCGCCACCCTGCCGGGAACACCAATCTTATCCCGCTTAAAGTCAATGATCCGAAACCTTCGCCTGGCACCACCACCTCGGTGTCGGACAGTTATCCTCCCTTGATTATTACGCCCCCCCTTCTTCTTGAGTGGCCGCAGCAGTGATTTCTCCGGTTTCCCCTTAGTGATCTCCTCAAAAGTAGCGCCGCTCATGCCCCGCCTGCCAGGAGAAGTTGGTTTATATACTTTTAATGCCATTTTTTAATATAATCTCCTCAACTTTTGGCGGCTATTGCTTCTAAAAGCAATATTACCAAACCCAAACCTATTTAAACCGATAAGATTGTCTATCAAGCTCATACCCTTGGTTATTAACCACACCTGCAGACTTTCTGTCGGTTCTTAAACCCCTTCAAATAATTCTATTTTATCCCCGTATTTCAGAGTGACAATCGCCTTCTTCCAAGATGAACTTAACACCTGTCGCCTGCCGACACGGAGTCGCTTACCAGCTACCGTCATCATATTAACTGCAGCCACTTTAACATTAAATGCCGCTTCAACAGCCTGCTTAACTTGTTGTTTGTTAGCCTGCCGAGCTACCTCAAAGGCATACTTNCCTTGGCTCTGGAGCAATGTGTTCTTCTCGGTTATTAGGGGATGGCGCAATACTTCATAGCGATGCATTGTTCTCTCCCTTAACCAGCCCCTTACCCCACAGCTGTTCTACCTGGCGCACCGCCGTCTCAGTCATGAGCAACATCTTGTGGGAAAGTAGGTCAACCACATTAAGCAACTTGGCCGGTATCGTCTTAACTCCAACCAGATTACGAGCCGATTTAACCACTTTTTCTTCAGGTTGGCTGGTGGTAATCAGGGCTGAACTAGTACTCATCCCTAACGCGGCCAGAATTTTTACCACCTCTTTTGTCTTGGTCTCATCCAACTCTAACTTCTCCAAAACCACTAACTCTTTGTCCCCAGCCTTGGCTGACAGGACACTCCTTAGAGCCAGCTGGCGCATCTTTTTGGGCATTTCTTGCCGGTAGTTCCTAGGTTTAGGCCCAAAGGCAACACCACCACCACGGCGTAGTGGTGACCTTCTACTGCCGGCTCGGGCCAGTCCGGTACCCTTTTGCCGAAATAGCTTCTGATGACTACCAGAAACCTCACCACGAGTTTTGGTGGTAGCCGTCCCCTGACGGGTATTTGCCAATTGCCTCACCATGGCCTGATGCACCACCGCCTGATTAAAGGGCACAGCAAAGACATCATCACTTATCTCAATATGCTTTACTACTTCACCGGCCATACTATAAACTGGAACTTTCAACTTCCTTACTTCCCTCAGGTAGACTTTCTTATCAATAACGTCCCATCTTTGGCACCGGGTGCCGCCCCCCTAACCACCAGCAGATTACGGGCCGGGTCAGCGGTAAGTACCTCCAAACAGCGCACAGTCACCCTACTGCTACCCATATGTCCCGGCATGTGTTTGCCTTTTAACACCCGCCCAGGAGAAGAGCCAGCCCCTATAGAACCCGGAGCACGATGTCGGTCAGATTGCCCGTGTGTTTTGGGGCCGCCAGCAAAGCCATAACGCTTAACTACACCGGCGAAACCCCTGCCTTTTGATACTCCTGTAATATCAACCAAATCACCAGCCTTAAACAGGCCAACATCAACCTTATCTCCTACCTTAATATTCCCTGTATCAGCCAGCTTAAATTCCCTTTGATACCTAAAATTCACCGGCCCCTTAAGGGGCTCCTGTTCGGGGGATTTCAGCCTCTTAGTTCCACCAAAGCCAAGCTGAGCAGCACTATAGCCCTCTTTAGCTACCGTTTTTAGCTGTATCACCGTACACGGACCAGCCTCAATAAGGGTAGCTGCCTCAGCCAAGCCGTTATCTCTAAATACTTGGGTCATTCCCAGTTTTTTGCCAATAAGTCCCTGAACCATACTAAATACCCTTAGTCATTTATAGTTTAATATCTATGCTAACCCCTGACGGCATATTGAGAGCGGTCAGTGCGTCTATTGTTCTAGAGGTTGTCTCCACGATGTCTACAAGCCGTTTATGGGTCCGAATCTCAAACTGTTCCTGCGAGTCCTTATCGATAAAAGGAGAGCGGATGACACTCCACTTCTTAATACGAGTCGGCAATGGCACCGGCCCAACAACAATAGCCCCAGTCCTCTCCAGCGCCTCTACAATTTGCTGAGCCGACTGGTCAAGTATCTTATGGTCAAAGCTATTTAGTTTAATACGAATCTTCTGTTTCGGCATAGAGAACCACCTCAGAATCTTAAACTAACTACCAAAATCATCTTACCAACCATAACTTCACGCACGTCACGAGAGTCTTTTAATTTCCTTGTTCTCAACTAGTTAGGCGCAGCTGTACCTCTAATCTTGTCAGCCAATTCAGCCGGCATTTCCTGACACTGATAAAACTCCATGGAATGTGTCGCCCTACCCTGAGTTAGTGACCTGAGAGTGGTGGCATAGCCGAAGGTCTCAGATAAAGGAACCAAGCAACGAACAGCGGAAGTATCACCACGCGTCTCAATAGATTCTATATTACCCCTCCTGGATGNAAAGTCACCAATTAGNTCACCAAGAAACTGCCCCGGGGTAACCACTTCCAACCTCATTACCGGCTCTAGGATGATAGGACTCGCTTTAGCAATACCTTCCTTGAGCGCCATTGAGCCAGCCATTTTAAAGGCCATCTCTGAAGAGTCAACTTCATGATAACTACCGTCATAAAGAGTCACTTTAATATCAACTAACGTGTAGCCGCTGGCTACACCGGTCAACATTGTCTCCTTAATACCTGCCTCAGCAGCTTGAATAAAGGGCTTGGACAATAAGCCACCTTTAATACGGTCCACAAATTGAAAGCCGCCGCCACGCTCCAAAGGCTCAATTTCAAGCCGGACGTGACCATACTGGCCACGCCCTCCGGTTTGTTTAATGAATCTTCCCTCAGCCTTAACTGCGGTATTAATTGTCTCCTTATAGGCAACCCGTGGCTTACCCACCTTGGCCATCACCCTGTATTCACTAAGTAGTCTACTGACTATAACCTCAAGGTGAAGCTCGCCCATACCGGCGACAAGTGTCTGCCCAGTCTCTTCGTTATAAGATACTTTAAATGTTGGGTCCTCCTCAGCCAGACGGTGCAGGGCTTCTTTCATCCGGTCCTGGTCGGCTCTAGTTTTAGGCTCAATGGCGATAGATAGCACCGGTTCCGGAAAACGAATTGATTCTAAGATAACCGGCTGGGGGGTAGTACACAGGGTATCGCCGGTAAAGGTCTGCTTAAGACCCAGTGCGGCTACGATACCCCCTGTATCAGCCTCACTTACCTCCTCACGCCGATTAGCGTGCATTAGTAGTAGCCGTCCGATGCGCTCACTCTTACCCCGAGTCGAGTTAAATACCTGTGCTCCCGCTTTTAACTTACCCGAATACACCCTGAGATAGACCAGTCGGCCGACAAAGGGGTCAGCGACCACCTTAAAAGCCAAGGCTGCGAAGGGAGCCTCATCACTAGCAGGACGAGTGACTTCTGCCCCTGTCCTAGTCTCTATAGCCCCTACCGGCGGCATATCCAGTGGGGACGGGAGATAATCCCAAATAGCATCAAGCAGTAGCCTGATGCCCTTGTTTCCTAAGGCGCTACCGCAAAGAACAGGTATGCCTTTATTAGCTAAGGTTAGCCGTCTCAAGGCTAGCTTTAAGACCGAAGCAGTAACATTGTTGTCCTCAACATAAGTGGTTAAAACATGGTCATCCTCTTCAGCCAATCTTTCAATTAATGTCTGACGGAACTGCTGGCACATTGCCTGCTCTGAGGAAGGTATAGCTATCTCCTCTGGTTCCGAGCCAGGACTGCCATCAAAGCGCCATGCCTTATTTTCCACTAGGTCAATAACACCCTGAAATGAATCTTCACTGCCCAAGGGCAACTGTACCGCCAATGGTTTGGCCTGCAGACGTTCTTCAATCATGGCTAGACAGCGCTTAAAGTTGGCACCAACGCGGTCCATCTTATTAATAAAACAGACTCGAGGGACACCATATCTATCAGCCTGACGCCACACTGTCTCTGACTGCGCCTCAACCCCGGCAACAGCATCAAAAACTACTACCCCCCCATCCAGCACTCTGAGGCTACGCTCAACCTCAGCCGTAAAGTCAACATGCCCTGGGGTATCAATAATATTGATACGGTAGTCCTTCCAGTAACAGGTGGTGGCTGCCGCCGTAATGGTAATCCCACGCTGCCTTTCCTGCTCCATCCAGTCCATTATCGTGGTNCCTTCATCCACCTCACCAATCTTATATGTACGACCGGTGTNATAGAGTATCCGCTCAGTGACGGTAGTCTTACCGGCATCGATGTGAGCGATAATACCTATATTGCGTATCCGGTCTAACGGAAAACTTCTGGGCATAAGTGTTGCCTCTCGCTTTAGCTTGTCTGATGCCTGTATTTTCCCTAAGATATTAGAAGTAATAATTGATAACCTCTCACCATCTATAGTGGGCAAAAGCCCTATTGGCCTCAGCCATTTTGTGAGTGTCCTCACGTCTTTTAACCGCTGCCCCCTGACCCTTTGAGGCATCACTGAGCTCAGCTGCCAGCTTTTCAGCCATTGATCTACCCGCTCTGGCTCTGGCCGATTTAAGTAACCATCGTATAGCCAGTGCCTGATTACGACCCGGTCGAACCTCTACCGGTACCTGATAGGTGGCACCGCCAACACGACGTGGCTTGACCTCAAGCAGGGGAGTTACATTGCGCACCGCCCCTTCTAAAACAGTGACCGCTTCCTTGTGCTCACGCTGCTCCACAATCTCAAGAGCACCGTAGACAATATTCTCAGCAGTGGTCTTTTTGCCATGTCTCATTACTTTATTTACCAGCTTGGCTATAACCATATTATTATACTTGGCATCAGGTGATATCTCTCGTTTTTTAGCTTGAGCCCGCCGTGGCATCCTGCCTCCTAAACCTTAGCAACCTCAGTCACACTCTTTGACCGCTTGCTGCCATATTTTGAACGACCCTGCCGACGATCGGCCACACCGTCCGTATCCAGTGTTCCCCTTATAATATGATAACGAACACCTGGTAAATCCGGCACTCGCCCACCACGGAGAAGAACCACGGAATGTTCCTGAAGTTCGTGTCCCTCCCCAGGAATATAGGCGGTAACCTCCATGCCATTGGTCAACCGCACCCTGGCTATTTTGCGCATTGCCGAGTTAGGCTTTTTGGGGGTCATGGTCTTGACCTGCACACAAACCCCTCGCTTCTGCGGTGATCCCTGGCTACGCACTAACCTACCCTTCAAGGAATTATAGACAAAGCGTAATGCCGGCGTCTTGGTTCTTTTGCTAATCCTCTTGCGCCCTTTACGAACCAACTGATTTACTGTTGGCATGCTTCTCCTCTGTGGCCACACAACTTCAATGGATGAGCCTAAGCTCATCCATTGGAACCTACACTATGCACTTGCGCTTTTTGCTCAAGTGACTACGCAATACTAACAAATGATAACTTGCAAGTCTAGCACACGTTAGAGATAGATGTCAACAACCACAATTCATAGCTAAAGCAAGTGTTATATTAGCAGATGCTGCTACTGCTTGACAAGGTAATGCCACAAATGATATATTTCCTTTAAGAAGGAGATGGTTAGTGGATATGCTAGTTGATATTGCCCCCGCCGGACTAGATTTTTCATATTTTACCTTTCTGCAGCTTGATCGCTGCGCTTGGGAGGGATTATCTTAACATTTTAAGCAGGTCAGTTAACGGTGAATCTTAAAATAAAAATCCTCCCAGGTGGGAGGATTTCTTTAGTTAGCAAAGGTATTACCTAAAGAGGTAATCAAATTAAGGATGACCAAAAGGGGATAGGAGAAGCAGATGATTATTATGAGGAAAGAGGCAACACAGGAGCAAATAAAACGCGTGNTCAGCGAGATAAAAAAGCATGGANTAAGATCTGACATTTCCAGNGGGGAATTCAGAACAGTTATTGGCTTGGTTGGAGATGAGGGCCAGATATCCTTTGCTCACTTGGCTACTCTCCCCGGCGTAAAGGAAGCTAGGATGATTGAGACCCCCTACAAACTTATCAGCCGAGAGTATAACGAACTGTTTCAAGCCAAAGTTGAGAGCAAAATAGTTAAAGTCGGCGATATTGAAATTGGCGGCAGCCAACCGGTATTCGTCGCCGGGCCCTGTGCCATAGAGAGCCGAAAGCAGCTGTTCAGAATCGCAGAAGAGGTTAAGATAGCCGGAGCTCACATCTTGAGGGGTGGCATTTTTAAGCCCAGGAGCTCTGTTCATTCCTTCCAAGGACTGGGGTCGCTAGGTCCAGAAGAAGCCGAGGAGGCTTTAAACTGGCTTCGCGACGCCGGGAAAATGTTCGGCATGCCAGTAATGACTGAAGTAAGAGGAGAATCACANGTCGACTTGATAGCCGAGTATGTTGATATCCTACAGATAGGGGCCAGAAACATGTATGACCAAGACCTACTTGGCAAAGTGGGCAGAAAAGGTAAGCCAGTCCTGTATAAACGNCACTTCGGTGCCAGTATTGAAGAATTTCTTTCCTTTTCCGAGTATATTGCCGCTGAGGGGAACAAGGACATTATCCTGTGTGAGCGAGGAATAGTCCCCGTCGGCAAGGGNAAGAGCCATACNAGNTACACCCTTGACCTGGCGGCAGTGCNAGTNGTTCAGAAAGAGACCTATCTACCAATAGTCGTTGACCCCTCTCACGCCACCGGGCGCCGTGACCTCNTCTTNAANATGAGCTGCGCNGCNNTAGCCNCNGGNGCNAGNGGTTTGCTCATTGANGTNCANTANNACCCNNCAGAAGCACTGGTTGATGCNNANCANATGATAACCCCNGAAGAACTTAA
>NZEH01000059.1 GCA_002690375.1 Dehalococcoidales bacterium | reverse complement strand
TGAAGAGGAAAAAGCACGGATAGAGTCTGAGCAAAGACAGGAGACAACTGAAGGTGAGTCCACATTAGAATTACCACAAAATATAGCCGGGTTACTCTGTTATCTAGCTGGCTGGATTACCGGTAGCGTTTTTCTGGTTATAGAGAAGAAGAACGAGTTCATTCGTTTCCACGCTATCCAATCGATAATAATCTTTGGAACGATCACCATAGCAGGTACCCTTTTGAGCTTGATACCTATCATTGGTAGCTTCTTCGGCACCATTATTGGTGCCTTTGCCGTCATTTTGTGGATATTTCTAATGCTCAACGCCTATAAAGGGGAGTTATATGAAGTTCCTATAGCTGGTGATGTGGCCAGGGCAATATTAACAGCTACTAAGAGAAGTGAGAAATCTGAAATGGGTGGGGAGCAAAAGGCTGCCGACCCCGTGGCTAGGGAAGCTTCCACACGAACCAGGAACTGGAGGGTCTTTGGCTATAGTGTTGCAATCTTCCGAAACGTAGTTTTGTTTATCCTCCTTTCATTTTTCTACAACTATCTGGCCTGGTACCATACTGAAGCAAATGGAAGCGTTACCAGACTACCCATGCTAACTGGTGAATACTCAAGCTGGCTACCGATTCTGATTACAGCATTGATTCTATCTACAGCCGCTAACATGTTGTTTATCATCTATAAAAAATACGATAACCACTGGCTGCGTGAGACTATCCAGCTAATCCTCAGTATAATTGGTGTTACAGTGGTCATAGCGCTNGTATCCNTATTCCCNTTTGATTTTAGCNTGATACCCAATTCNACTGCAGTTGATATTGTGCCAATACTGGNGAGATTTNTATTAATCCTCACTGCTGNCGGCTTGGGANTTNGGGTACTGCTTCGNTTCATAANNCTAATAAGTANNGCAACCANACAGTANCCNNGANTGGTCATTTAGACCTTTCTATACTAACAATTGAACTGCGTTTAACTTAATAGCGTTTTGTTTAGTCTAGTTCTAATTGAACACTGCCTCCATCTCAATCCATCAGAAGATAAGACCCTAGTGTCTTTCTGAGAGGGTAAGAGTGACGTAGTAAGGGCACTGGAACCGCTAAATAATCTTGTGGTGGCTGGTGCATTTTTTAGTTCTTCCGAACCAAGCCAAGGATGCGAAAGATGAACTGGTTCAGAATATTGGCTGTAACACTTTCCTCTGCAGTTTGGGATATTTTACTTTAAATAGTTAGGTGCTTCACATCTGATCCATTGACCAGCACCCAGCCCCCCGACTCACCCTTGATAGGAATATTTTCCCGAGACCATCTAAGCTCATCCGGGGCGCCACCCAAGCGACTGGCGCCCGTCAGCAGGCCAAGCAAGTTCAGCACAAAACCAGAAGCAAAGCCAGTCCCAACCTTGATTTTGCCATACGGTGAATTCTATTCTCGCCATGAGGCGGTAGTCAATAGACTAATCCTTAATCCCCTTCCTAAGGACGGGTGAGAAGAAAAAGTCTCTAAAAACAAAAGAGAAGAGCCCCCCGAAGCTTCGGGGGGCTCTTGGTGTATCCAGAGTTCAGCGTTATCCCTTACGCCAAAACCAGTTATCTAGTTAAACTATTCTCCTGGTTCTGATTATCAGGATAATCACCGCTATAGTGAGTATTGCACCGATAGCAACTACCGCCCAGACATAAGCTGGAGTCGGAGGCGCCTCGATAGTCGATGTCACTGTGGTTACGGTTGGTTGTGGCAGGTTCACAATCACATCCGGTTGTTCCAGAGGCGGAATCTCAATATCAGGTATAACTATCTCTGGTATCTCAAAGTCCGGTATCTCTATCNCTGGTAGANTNATCTCTGGTAACTCTATCTCTGGTAGAGTGATCTCTGGTAACTCTATCTCTGGTATCACTAACTCTGGTAACTGGATATCAGGTATCTCTACGTCAATATCCGGTACAACGATATCTGGTATCTCCGGTATCATATCTGCTAGATCATCCGGTAGCTCAGTTAGGGTATTTATCAGATCATCCGGTATCTCTACAGTTATGACCGGTGTCGGTTGCGGCTCCGCTGGAGGTTCTACAACCGGCGCAGCAACAGTGGTAAAGACACTGGTTACTGCAGCGCCGGCACCAGCCGCGGTATTAGCCGTCACTCGCCAGTAGTAGGCGGTCTCGTACTCAAGAGTTCCGCTATATACCATATAAGGTACCGTTAGCGTTTCTGTCACCACATCGGTGAGGAACAGTGGATTGGTACTCAGCTCCCATGTATAGCTGGTAGCACCACCCGCTGGGGCTGCCCAAGCAAATGCCGGACCCGAAACCGGGACGTTAACGGCACCGCTTATGGGTACCAAGTTGAGCGGTACTGCTGCCACTGCTCCAGGCAGCGTTGCGAATGAAGTAGCTGCTCCATCAAATATGAAGCTTGATACCTGAGTCGCAGTGTTGTTCGCCCATACACTTACATNATATGTGGTGTTGGCTGACAGACCGGTAANCNNAGCCGTATTNGNCGTGNTGNTAACGGCAGNANCGACNANNCCNGCAANATTTGCTGCNGTGTAGAGGTCTGNCTGCGCCGTGGTATGGACAAACACCGAATAGGTAAGCGCAATGGTAGCACTCATGTCAGTCCAGGTTACGGTAGCGGTGGTTGGGGTAACAGCAGAGACTACAACACCAGTGCCGTTGGCCGCCAGGGTATCGGTGAAAGTGAGGATCCTGTCGGCGGCAGGAGTGGTATCAATGGAGTACAGTACATTGCCTTCACTCCACAAGCCGTTTAAAGTACTTACAGCACTTACGGCATCCTGCATCCCCTCGGCAGTGGTGCGGGGAGCTCTGATACGACTAACGCCCTCAGCAAGGGCTGCGTCTGCAACATAGATCATGTTATTGGATCCGCCGCCGGAGGTTGTTACCATCCCGGTGGCCGCGTTAACATCAGCAGTGTTGCCACCGCCATCGATCCGTGCTGTTGACCAACCTATTACCGTACCGGCTGCGTTCAAGTCGTAGTCATAAGACCAGACGCCGGCATTGGCGGTAGCATCATTACCGGATGCATAGAACATGTCGTCAGTGGCATAACTATTACTGAAGGCAAGACTGGTGGCAGTAATAGGCGCCGTCAAAGGTGTCGTAACCGCCGTCCAGGCANCTCCACTGTTGATGCTGCGGAAAATGTTTGCAGTACCACCAACCAGCAGGTGACCAGTACCCTGGTCATATGCCANGTCCTGAATAGTACCAGCAGCAACAGCAACTGTAAACCAGAAACCGCCGTTAGTAGCTGTGGTATAAACAGTATTGGCGGGACCTCCAACGATCAGATTGTTGGCATCAATTACCACGAAGTCGGAGATAGCACCCGGAACAGCGTTGGTCTGTGCTGTCCAAGTCTCACCATTATCGGCTGAGCGCCAGATAGTAGTACCGCCAATATCAGCGGCAAACATGGCATCACCGGCGGGAGTCTCCTGAACTGAGTAGGTGGTGGTGGCATTGGCAAAAGTTGAGCCACTGAAGACCCTCGTCCATTGGGTGCCATCAAGGCGCCAGATGGAATCGTTAGAAGCGCCAGAGACGGCCATAAACAGATTCGGGCTCAGTTCCAGGTCGTCAATACTGGCGTTGGTCTCATTAACCAGGGAGACGGCATTCCAGATTTTACCACCGTCGATGGAGAGTGAGACAGCGTTGTCAGCCCCAGCAGCACCTTGAGTGCCGATCAGAGCAGTGGTGGAGTCGATCACCAGCAGATGCGACACCGCAGGATTAACACCGTTGTATACAAACGGAGTCGCGCCACCGGTGGGACCCTTGGTGTGTTTCAGCCAAGTGTAACCGCCGGCTGTGCTGCGGTAAACTAGCGGAACAACTGAAGTGGCAGCGGTTGATCGGTCGAAGCCGCTAGCCATCAGTACGGCGCTAGCACCAGCACCAGTTCCGCCAAGGCTGGTAACTTCAGTGGTAGTAGCTGCGCCACGAATGTTGAGGTCAGTGGCAGCGGATGGTGCTGCTGCCGGTGCGTCAAAGCTTGCCAGGAAGACATCACCCAGTCCGGTCCCAGCGATATTGTCAGTAGCTACACCGGCAAAGACCCTCATGAGGCCAGTGGCTCTACTCGAGCTGAAGTCATCCGGTAGCCACATGCTGCCGTATTGGAGCACTGAGGCAGCCACACCAGGCAGAGACTCATCGTTAACGGTGGCATCCCATTGGGCGCCGCCGTATTTGGTGGTGATTACAGTAGCAGGCCCTCCGTTAAGAGCACTGTAATTAGTGGCCAGCGCCATAACCATCTGAGTGGTGGCGAAGCTAGCCGGGTCAACCTGGATGTCCAGCACATCAACTGTGCCGGCAGCAACGCCCCATGTTACCGGTCGGTCGCTGTTTATCAACAGGTCTGACCAAGGCGNGCCGAAGACNGCCTNCTCNNTGACGTAGNCACCACCGTTACCGGCNNCNNCNGCCAGTTTTCTAGTGGTGGCGGCAAAAATGTAAGGACTGGCACCCAAGTAGCCGACATCAATGCTTACAATCGTACCAGTCGCGGTAGCAACGCTAGCGAACAGGTTTGTNANGGAAGACCANGTAGGTTGGGNAGCGTCACCANNGGTTGTCTNCCAGATGTTATTACCATCGGTTACATAGACGGTATTAGCATCAATGCTGGAAGTGACGATGTCGGTTATGCGACCGGCCCCGGTAAGAATCGGGAGTCCAGTCATGGCCACCCAAGTGCGACCACCATCGGTGGACCTAACCAGAGTATCACCCACAGCCGGAGCAGTGCCAGTAACATCAGTGCCGGCATATATAGCTGAGCCGGTAATGGTTCTGGCAAAAGGACCGGCCCAAGTATTACCTGGGTCCATAACCAGTCCAGTAGCCGACGGTGTGGNCGTAGCANTCCAGACTTGGGTGCCCGCTGATACTGGAGCCGGCAATATAGCCATGCTAGAAAGCAGCGCCAGGCTCAGCACCACACCTAATATTCTAGAAATTTTCTTTTTCTTCATCAACCTATTAGTTTCTCCTTTTGTTATTATATGCCTCCACAAACAGAAATATAACCATATATCCCTTATTTAATTTTATGGAGACAAAGTAACTTCTAGTACTTCAGCTTTAGAGTTAAATAACTCTCCTCCCCTTAAAGCACCCAGAAAGTCGAATTTCCTGAGAACCCGCCGGGCTCTTACCATAGCATCACCTCCTTATAAACAAACACCNACTGCGCCTCGTTCAAAAGGCACAGTACTAAGTATACCATAGAATTCCCACAAGTCAATAGCTAATTTAGCTTTGCTGCCTACCTCAAAGGAGAGGGGGAGGGGGAACAGGGGATGGGGTTGTTAAGCAGTTTTCTGTGGCTCCTTGCCCAAACCAGCCAGAAACTCGGCGTTAGTCTGTGTCTTAGCCAGACGCTCCAGAACCCGCTCCGTGACCTCAGCGATATTATTAGAATCAGAGCCAATCATAGCTACCATGCGCCGTAGGAGCTGTATCTGTCCAAAGATATCCTCATCCAAAAGTAGCTCCTCCCGCCGGGTGCTACTACGCCCGATATTTATTGCCGGGAAGATTCGGCGTTCAGCCAAACGCCGGTCAAGGTGAAGCTCCATATTGCCCGTCCCTTTAAACTCTTCGTAGATGAGCTCGTCCATACGGCTGCCGGTATCAACGAGGCAGGTGGCGATGATAGTCAAAGAGCCACCCTCATCCATATTGCGGGCGGCGCCTATGAAGCGCTTTGCCGGGTGGAGAGCGATTGGGTCGATACCACCGGATAGGGTACGACCACTAGAAGGCAGGGCCAAGTTATAGGCCCGGGTGAGCCGGGTAATACCGTCAAGGAGCATAAGCACATCCATGCCACCTTCTACCATTCGTTTAGCCTTTTCCAGTGCCAGCTCGGCAACACGGGTCTGATTCTCCACCGGCTCATCAAAGGTGGCTCCTATCACCTCA
Source organism: Dehalococcoidales bacterium (assembly GCA_002690375.1). Next base: position 4,566 of record NZEH01000059.1, on the reverse strand, counting down.
CCATCAACCGAGCGCTTCATGTCAGTAACCTCCTCCGGACGCTCGCCGATTAAGCACACCATCAGGTAAATATCATTATAGTTAGCGGTTACAGCATTGGCTATTGCTTTTAGGAGTATTGTCTTGCCCGCTTTAGGGGGAGAGACAATTAACCCCCTCTGTCCCCTACCAATGGGAGCAATGAGGTCTATCAGCCGGGTGGATAGGTTTTTAGATGTTGTTTCCAAATTTATTAGTTGGTCAGGATAGGTGGGTGTCAGCGAGGCGAAAGTGGGTCGGCTTTTAGCCATTTCAGGGTTGGTATCGTTAATAGCCTCCACCCGTACAAGACCGTAGTATTTCTCACCCGCCTTGGCCGGTCTAACCTGACCGACAACCACATCGCCAAGATGCAGGCCAAAGCGGCGAATCTGAGACTGGGAGACATAGACATCAGACGAACTGGGTAGCAGGCTACCCTGCCGCAGGAATCCATAACCATCACCCATAATATCCAGAATGCCGCCACCAAAGATATATCCCTGCTGCTCAGTATGTAACTGAAGCAGCCGCATAACAATATCCTGCTTCTTAAGATTAGAATAATTGGCCAGCCCGTTTTCTTTAGCCAGCTCCATCAGCTCTTCCCTAGTCTTACCTTCCAATTGAGAGATATCCATATTTTACCTCACTCTTTTTAANCACCCAGAAAATCTTCGATTTTCATGGGGACCTGCTTTACCACCTGTCTTTGATTTAAAGAGAAGCGTCTCTTAACACCCAGCTAGCTATTTTGGCGAAACACGCTCCCAGTCGGCAAGAAAGCGAGCAATTCCAATATCAGTAAGCGGGTGCTCCATCATCTGCAGCAGCACACTAAAGGGAATGGTAGCAATATGAGCCCCGGCTTTAGCCGCCGCTACACAATGCTGTGGATGGCGGATACTGGCCGCCAGCACCTCAGTTTTTAAGTCATCGTATTTCTTATAGACATCCACTATATCTTTAATCAACGCCATGCCGTCACAACTAATATCATCCAGCCGTCCAACAAAAGGACTAACGTAGGTAGCACCAGCCAGCGCCCCCAAAAGGGCTTGGTTGAGCGTGAAACACAGGGTCATATTGACCTTTATATTCTCCTTAGCCAGCGCCGATATTACTTCTAACCCTTGGGTGGTAGACGGGATTTTTACAACTACATTGTCTGCCCAAGTGGCAATTTCCCGTGCCTGCCTAAACATAGCCTCCGCCTCATTAACCACCACCTCAGCCGAAACAGGTCCCGAGACNATAGAGCAAATTTCTTTGACGACTGCCTTATAATCGCCTAGTCCTTCCTTGGATACTAGGGTGGGGTTGGTGGTAACCCCACTTATGACACCCAGTTTTACAGCCTGCCTGATTTGACTAATATTGGCCGTNTCCAGAAAGATACGCACTTANGTCTCCTTAATTAACGCGCAATGGTAGTGATGGTTGGGCTCCTTCGCGCAAGATATCCTTGGCGGCACCGATAAAACCACGGAACATGGGATGGGGACGACCAGGACGAGAGCCAAATTCAGGATGAAACTGGCAGCCGACCATCCATATGTGGTCACGAAGCTCGCAGATTTCTANCAGCCTGCCNTCAGGCGATAGTCCGCTATAGNTCATCCCNGCCTCCTCAAGTAATGCCCGATACTCATTATTAAATTCAAAACGATGTCTATGACGCTCGTAAACCAGATTCTGCCCATTCCCATAGGCCTTGGCCGCCCGGCTGCCAGCAACCAACTGACAGGGATAGTTTCCCAGACGCATGGTGCCTCCCTTAGTTTCTACTACCTTCTGTTCCGGCAGAAGGTCAATAACCGGATAGGTAGTGGCAGCGTCAAACTCAGTGGAGTTCGGTTTATCCGAGCCCAGCACATGGCGGGCAAACTCAATGACCGTGACATGCATCCCCANGCACAGCCCNANGTAGGGAATCTTATTTTCCCGGGCATAAGTAGCCGCTTTTATCATACCTTCTATCCCTCTAATGCCAAAACCGCCAGGGACTATGATACCCTGAGCTTGGTGCAGCAGAGCCTCACCACCGTCCTGTTCCANGTCTTCTGANTGAACCCAATTAAGGTTAATAACTCTATTATGATACAGGCCGGCGTGCCGGAGCGCCTCACGAACCGAATAGTAGGCATCCTGTAACTCCACATATTTGCCGACCAGAGCAATATTAACCGGCTCACACGGCTCTTTAAGGCATCTAACCATCTCCCGCCACCGACTTAAGTTTGCCTGGCTTGATTTAAGACCGAGCTCATTTACCACCAGTTGCCCCAATCCTGCCTCTTCCAGGATAAGTGGCACCTCATATATGGTAGAGACTGTGGGCAGGGGGATGACTGCTTCCCGCTTGACATCACAGAAGAGAGATATTTTGTCCCTTATCCCATCCGATATTGAATAATCACTGCGGCATATAATAATATCAGGCTGGATACCAATGCGCCTGAGCTCGTTAACACTATGCTGGGTAGGCTTGGTCTTTAGCTCCTGCGTGGCGCTAATATAGGGGAGCAGGGTAACATGAATATAGAGCACACTATCCTGGCCAACATCATTCCTCATCTGTCTTATGGCTTCTAAGAATGGCTGCCCTTCAATATCACCTACAGTGCCACCTACCTCTATAATAACTACGTCAGCCCCAGATTTCTGAGATAGCTTCTTAAACCACTCCTTAATCTCAGCGGTCACATGGGGCACTACCTGAATGGTGCCGCCGAGGAAATCACCCCGCCTCTCCTTGGCAATAACGGCTCTATAAATTTGACCTGCGGTAACGTTAGAATCAGCAGTAAGCTCAACATCAATGAACCGCTCATAATTACCTAAATCAAGGTCAGTCTCAGCGCCATCTTGAGTGACAAATACCTCACCATGCTGATAGGGTGACATTGTTCCTGGGTCAACGTTGAGATATGGGTCTAGCTTTTGAGCCGAGACATTGAGCTTACGACTATTAAGGATGGCACCTATGGAGGCGACAGTTATACCCTTGCCAATCGAACTAACAACACCACCGGTAACAAAAATGTATTTTGCCATAGGGAAACCAAATTCTAAAACACTTGGAGCCTTTGGTTATTTTGGAAAAAAGCTAAGACCAAACCCTTGTCAGCTTTTAGTAGCTCAGATAGGGGAAACAGGTTTTCTTTATTATAATCAGATAACCATTTAGTTGTCAAGTTTTCAAGATTTATATCTCCTAATAGATATCTTCGCTGGTCTAAATACCATACTTATTGAGAAGNTTGAGCNANCNATNCTNACCAAGGNCTGNTTGNTTAACNCCAAGTNTTGNCTNCANTNTNCCTTGNGGGANGNANGCACGAGNNTNAGNAATAAATGNGACTTTNANTCGNCTACNCGNAGANTTAGNTANGAAAACTTTNTANNTTNATAANAATTTANTAATATTCTTATAANAGTATTGACAACTAATCTAAAGTANATTATAATACATANNACTACTGAACTAACCGAGGATAAAAGATGGCAGCNAAAGANTANTATAGCATANTGGGGGTNNGCCGCGGTGCCAGTNNCAAGGANNTAAAACAGGCTTNCCGCCGGCTGGCTAGAAANNANCACCCNGATGTTAATCCNGGNGATNAATCAGCCGANGCCAAGTTTAAGGAGATAAACGAAGCCTACGAGGTTNTNTCGGANAAGAAAAANCGCGNAAAAGTATGANCANTTTGGCGACCAGTGGCANTANGCCGACCAGTTTGCNNAAGNCGGCGGNCGNCAGNCACCNTTTCATGGTTNTGANTNNNGNGACTTTGCNCAANGNGGTANCNCCTTCCACTTTGGCNANGGTAACNTAGANANCNTATTTGATGAGNTACTGCGCGGTAGCCNAANCNCNACCTNTACCCGNCNAGCNCGNCNNANGCGGGGTCGGAATATNGAGTATCCGCTTGAGGTAACACTGGAAGATGCTTATCACGGAACTAGCCGCATTCTTAGCCTAGAGGTTAAGGAGCCCTGTACTACCTGCCATGGTAGCGGCCAGATACAAAATATCCTCTGTTCGGTATGTCGCGGTTCAGGAACGGTACCACGGGTAAAGCGGCTTGAGGTCAAGATTCCAGCCGGAGTTAAGAGCGGGTCCCGAATACGCACTGCCGGCGAGGGTGAGCCAGGCCCTAGTGGCACCAAGGGGGACCTTTACCTAGTGGTATCAGTTAAGCCACACCAGTTATTTGAGCGCCGGGGTGATGATTTATATGTTAATGCCGCCGTACCCTTGGTGACAGCAGTACTGGGTGGTGAGGTCCTGATACCTACCCTCAAAGGAAAACTAGCACTAAAGATTCCACCAGAGACTCAAAATGGAAAGGCCTTTCGCCTAGAGGGGCAGGGCATACCTCATCTGGGTAAATCTTCCCGGGGCAGCCTGATAGCCAAGGTGAGCGTGGTACTACCAACCAACCTATCACCTAAAGAGAAGGAATTATTTGAAAAGCTCAACAGCTTAAGGGCCAGCTGATAACAAACTATATAAGCGAGGTTATTTATGAATAAGGATGACAG
>NZEH01000058.1 GCA_002690375.1 Dehalococcoidales bacterium | reverse complement strand
GGCAAAGCTACCCCTTATTTGATCTGGTAGCCAAAAAGGCAGCCGAGTGGAATAAGTATGCCAATATCGGATTGGTGGTTGGTGCTACCTACCCCCAAGAGTTAAGGCTAATTAGAAAGAACCACCCTGATATGCCATTACTTATACCCGGTATTGGTGCGCAGGGGGGAGACCTAGAGCAAGCCGTCGCCTACGGGGTTGATGCCCACGGTGAGAAAGCAATCATCTGCTCGTCCCGCCAGATTACCTATGCTTCACGAGGAGACGATTTCACCAAGGCGGCGCGGAAGGTTGCCTCTGAGCTACGAGATGAGATTAACTCCTATCGGGCTAACATTGCCTCGTGTTAAAACACCAGCCCTTTGAGACAAAACAATGGTCATGGAAATAAAGCTGGGTGACGTTGTCCATCTCAAAAAGAAACACCCCTGTGGCAGCTATGAGTGGAAGATAGTAAGGGTCGGTGCTGATATCGGGATTAAATGCCTAAAGTGCCAGCGCCGTGTTCTTCTCCCGCGAGGCATTTTTGAGCGCCGAGTTAAAGGATTTATTTTTCAAGGAGGAGGATAAAGCTAGCACTTGGATATTAATGAGAAGAAAAAAGAGATTGAAGCAAAGCTGGCCGACTTAAAGGCAAGATGGCCAAAGCATTCAGTGCCTCCGGCGATGTGGCAACAACTGGAAGAGCTTGAGGAAGAAATAGAAAGGATAGAAAAGGAAACATCCGAGGGCTGATGTCAAAATGAGCACGCTCTCAAGTCACCATTAAAATGTCAGAGGTTGCTATGCGTTACTCAGAGTTGAAAGACTTTATAGAAAACAAAATGAGGATGAGACACATTTATCAACCAGTGATGATTAAAGCCCTCATTGATGCGAAAGGCGCTCTGCCAACTGATAAAATCGCCAGTAAGTTCCTCGAATATGATACCAGCCAGATTGAGTACTATGAGCAAATTACCAAGAATATGCCTGGACGTGTCTTAGCCCGTCACGATGTGGTCCGAAAAGATGGCAGTAATTACGTGTTAAATATTGATGTTGAATCTTTAACTAGTGGCCAGCGTGAAGAACTAATAAGCCTTTGTGATACCAAGATAAACGAATACACCGGCCCGCGTGGACCTAAATATGGCAACACCGAAGACTTAGTGACCGTAATATACCCGGTTCAGTAAGATATAATGTGCTAACACGAGCTGGCCACAGATGCGAACTATGTGGTGTTTCAGCTGACGAACGTAAACTGGAAGTAGACCACATCATACCTCGTAATTTGCAAGGTCCAAGTGAAGAAAATAATTATCAGGCACTCTGTTACAAGTGCAATGCAAACAAACGTGACACAGACAACACAGATTTCCGTAACTGGAAGCATATCTATGATAAAAAAGAGGTTGGTTGTATTTTCTGTGAGCCTGAAGCACAACGCATCCTAGCTAATACAGGACTAGCTTATGTATTAAAGGACGGTTTTCCAGTAACTGATGGGCATGTTCTCATCATTCCTACGCGACACATAGGTTCATTCTTTGAGCTATACTCGCCAGAACAAAAGGCGTGTATGCGTTTATTAAACGAATGGCAATCCTATATTAAAGCTAACGACTCTTCGGTTAAAGGATTTAATATTGGAGTGAATGTCAATGAAGCTGCAGGACAAACCATAGGGCATTGCCATATTCATCTGATACCTCGCAGATACGGTGATGTTTCAGAACCAAGAGGGGGTATAAGAAATGTCATACCAGGAAAAGGCAATTACAATGCTTGATTATATGACCCGCCCTATTTTCTGTATATGCTATTGCCATTAGTTGAGGTATATTTATCTCACTACCAAGACAGATAGTTTGTAAGGTATCCATTAACCCATATCCCTTCCCATAATGACAGAAGCCTTGCTCACACTCACTCCAGTAGTCTTTAGGCTCTTTGTCACTCATTGCTCCACCCATAATCCAACTGGTATACTGAAAAGATATGGCGAATTGTGTAAGGATAATGCACATTGACCTTGATGCCTTTTTTGTCTCGGTAGAGCAGGCAGAAAACTCCGAACTTAAGGATAAGCCGGTGGTAGTCGGCGGCCGACCGGAGAGGCGAGGGGTAGTCGCCGCCGCTTCATACGAAGCCCGGGAATTTGGTTTACATGCCGGCATGCCTCTCGCTACCGCCAGCCGCCTCTGCCCCCAAGCCATCTTCATAGAAGGCAACTTTACTAAATATCGCCAGGCATCACGAAAGTTTATAGCCATCCTAGCTGATTTCTCACCATTCCTTGAGCCAGTGAGTCTTGATGAAGCCTATCTGGATGTAACCGGCTTTGAGTCATTACACGGCTCCATCCATCAGATGGCGAATAATATAAAGAAGCGGGTTAAAGACGAACTAGGGCTCTCAGCCTCAGTGGGCATTGCCAGCTCCAAGGTGGTGGCCAAAATTACCTCAGAACTAGCCAAGCCAGACGGTCTACTAGAGGTAGCTCCCGGGGAGGATCGCTCTTTCCTTAAACCATTGCCGATAAGCAGGGTACCAGGCATCGGCAAAAAGACAGAGCCAAGATTAAAAAGCTTAGGTATTGATACCATAGGCAACCTATCCCTTATCCCCTTAAGCACCCTAAAAAGCCACTTCGGCGTCTTTGGTGAGGTTCTACATCGCCTCTCAAGAGGTATTGACGACCGCAAAGTAGAGCCACCAGCAGAAGCTAAGTCTATCAGCCGAGAAACCACTCTTGCCGAGGACACTAGGGAGCGACCATTCTTAGAAGCAACACTCTGTTATCTCGGCGAACGAGTCGGCAGTGAGCTGCGCTGGCAGGACAAACAAACCCGGTGCGTAACTCTAAAGCTCCGCTACGCCGATTTTACCACCATCACCCGCCGCCATAGCCTAAAGGAGGCAACCAGTGCTGACCAGACCATCTTTTTAACCGGCTTAAGACTCATGAAAAGGGCTCTATCTCAGGAAAAGCAAGCTGTCCGCTTAATCGGTATCGGGGTATCAAATCTGACCGGGCCAGGACGGCAACTCTATATGCTGGACTCGGGAGCCGCCAGACTGGAACGGCTAGATTGCGCTATTGACCGCATCCGCAAAAAGTATGGCTTTACCTCAATCCAGACTGGGCGGACACTTAAGCTAAAAGACATCTTCCCTAAAACCGAGGGTGGCTATACCTTGCAGACGCCGAGCTTATCACGGTAGAGCATAAGGCATATCCCAAAAACTAGAAGGCTGGGCTATATGAAGGTACCGAAACGGAGAGGACAGAATAGTACTTATTTTTTCCTACCATTGATAACGAAATTAGGCACTATTTGTCAGTTTTGAAACTAGCGAAAACTCCAGTCTTTGCTCTAGCACTAAAGTAAGATGACTATATCGTAAACAGAAGCTATGTTATAATACCCTCAAGTCATTTCTAGGAGGCTTTTACTATGTGGGGAAATATCGGTAGCTGGTTTTTAGAGTCCGGTATTCTCATCTTCATCATCCTCTTACTCTCGTACATAGCCTACCAAGCAATTAAGGTAGCCATACCCCGGCTCGTTGAGCGGTCAGTCACAGTAAGTGGTAAGAAAAGTCGTGCCAAAGAGGAATTAGCCAAGCGGTCACAAACATTGAGCCGCTTTCTTACCACCGCTTTGGGAGCGGTCATAGGAATAGCCGCCGTATTTATGGTACTTTCTGAAGTGGGAATAGACATTGCCCCTCTCATAGCCGGGGCTGGAGTTGCCGGTATAGCCATCGGCTTTGGCGCCCAGAGCCTAATAAAAGATTACATCAGTGGACTATTTATCATCCTTGAGGACCAGTATAACAAGGGTGATGTGGCTAAGATTGCCGGTATCGCCGGTCTGGTGGAGGATGTTAACCTAAGGAGAACAGTGCTGCGCGACCTTGATGGCATTGTTCACTCTATCCCCAATGGCCAGATTACTACCACCTCAAACTATACGCGGGACTGGGCCCGGATTAATCTGGATATTTCGGTAGGCTACAGCGAGGACCTTGAGCGGGTAATGGCAGTAATAAACCGGATAGGTAAGGAGCTAGCTGAAGATAAATACTTCGGTAAATCTATACGCACTGCTCCTCAGGCACTCAGGGTTAATAAATTTGGTGATTCCGGTATAGATATAAAAATACTGGGTGAGACCAAACCAATGAAGCAATGGGAGCTAACCGGTGAGCTGAGAAAGAGGCTAAAGAAAGCCTTTGACGAAGAGGAAATTGAAATTCCGTGGCCACACTTAAAACTTTTTTTCGGTGAAANCCAAAAGGGAAATAACCCTATCTGTAAGGCTTGCTCACAGCCGAACCTTCCCGGCGGCAGCTTCTGTTCAAACTGCGGGGGGGAACTTTAGCCGAGGGGATAGACAGCCTCAGCTACTTGCATTATGGCTACCTAACAGCTATAATCCCAAAACCAAGAAAGGAGATGCTCAAATGCCGTCATACGCCTTTTTCCATAAAGAGTTTGTCCCCCTAGCCGAGGCCAAAATCGGGGTTGTGACCCATGCTCTCCACTACGGCACCGCTCTCTTTGAAGGCATCAGGGGTAACTGGAACAATGAGCAGCTGCAGATGTACATCTTCCGTCTTAGAGAGCATTATGAGCGATTGCAAAAGGGCTGCCACCTTTTAAAGATTAACCTACTCTACTCTGTAGATGATCTATGCCAGATAACTGCCCAACTGGCGGAAAAGTGTGGCTTTGAGGAGGATATATACATCCGCCCTCTAGCCTACAAAAGCTCAGAAGCTCTGGGTGTCCGCCTCCACGACCTAGAAGATGACTTCTTGGTTTTTGCCATTCCTTGGGGACGCTACTTGGACATGGATGCCGCTAAATGCTGCGTCTCTTCGTGGCGGCGCCCTGATAGCAATGTAATCCCGCCACAGTTAAAGATTACCGGTCTCTATGTAAATAACGCTTTTACCAAAACAGAAGCCATGGAAAATGGCTTTGATGANGGCATTATGCTCACCCCGGATGGCTATNTCTCAGANGGNAGTGGTGANAATATTTTCCTCCTGCTAAATGGGCANCTAGTCACCCCTGCCAGCTACAATAACATCCTGATGGGNATTACCCGGGATACGGTAATAAAACTGGCCCAAAACGAGCTGGGCATAGACACCATAGAGAGACCGGTTGACCGTAGTGAACTCTATACTGCTAGCGAATGCTTCTTGACTGGCACCGCTGCCCACATAACCCCGATATCTGAAATAGACCGCCGCCGGATAGGCAGTGGTGGCATTGGCCCGATAACGGGAAAGTTACAAGAACTCTACTTTAAGGTAATAAGAGGTAAAGCCCCCAAATATCTTAACTGGTGTAGCCCAGTCTATAAAAAGTAAGACCTTTGGCGTTGACCACTGGCAGCGGAATAAGAGTAAGAAAGAGCTAGGACTACTTTTGAGCTGAATTTGCTCTAAGTGACTTAAATAAGCAGATGACCTGGCAGCTTTCCTCCAGCGCCGTGGTCAAGCTGTAGGCTTCCTCAAGTAACTGACCGATGGCAAAACTGCCGTGACCGCGCACCAAAACAACTCTATGCTTCTTAAGCGCCTGAGCAATAACAGCAGCCGACTCCCCCGAGCTCATTTCCGTATGCCCCTCAAGGACAGGGACCCTACCGATTACAGAAAGCCCCTCGTCATTAGGCACAATCTCAGCCTCAGTCAGCGACAGGGCGATAGCATGAGGTGGATGGGTATGGACAATGGCTAGTGCCGAGGTTTTCTGGTAAATAGCGCGGTGGACAGGGAGTTCCATTGAAGCTAGTGGTGTCGCTCGGTCATTTTTATTGATTCCGGTCTCTATTAGGTCATTCTCCTCTAAACAACCAAGTTGGCTGATACGACGAGTTATAATGATGCGTTCTCCGAGCCTAATGCTAAGATTGCCGCTATGGGAGGAAACCAGTCCCCTGACAAAAAGATCACGGCCCACAGACTGAAACTGAGATAAAATCATGATTTGCCTAAAACTCACCAGCTACTATAATGACCTACCGGTAGTCTATACTCACTGGTGGTAAAAAAGCAAACCAAAGGCTAGGCTAACTACATAATGACAGCGACCACACGTCCCTGAACCTCAATATTGTCTGGGGCAACATATATAGGCTTCATCCCTTCATTTGCCGACTGGAGCCGGATATGGCCGCGCTGGGCATAGCCCTTTTTCAGCGTAATCTCTTTTTCTGCCCTGAGCCAGACAGGCACCATCTCCCCGTTTTCCACTACACTGACATACTGCATGAATACTATATCACCATCATTTTGTCTGTGGGGTTAAATTTATTAGTCTTTAGATGCGGTTAAGGCTTTATTTAGCTTTTTTACTAGTCGTGATTTTCTTCGGGCGGCGTTATTGGGATGGATGACCCCCTTCTGGGCCGCTTTGTCTAAAGACCTGATGGCAGTTCCCACTACCCCCTGAGCCTCGTCAAGCTTGCCGGAGAAGACGAGTTCTTCTGCTTTACTCACCATGGTCTTAGCCTGGCTACGGACAGGCTTATTTCGCTGTTGCCTTCTTCGGGCTACCCGCATCTGTTTTTTGGCTGACTTGGTATTGGGCACTTGTCTTCCTCCATAAGATTATTTTAAGGGCTTAGCCCCACACTACGCCTTGAAAATCTGGACTCGACTATAGATCCGTCCCCAACCCGGGCAACACTTATCATTCCCCGAACGGTCTCAATTTTGGCTAACAGCTGGCTTAGCTGTACCAGTCCTCTCGTCTCCAAAATTAAGTGTAGCGAAGTAGTGCCATTATCGTGTTCGGTAAAACTCATATTAGCGATATTGACCTTCTCTTCGGCGACAACGGTGGAGATATCTCGTATCAGCCCCACCCTATCCCAGGCTTCAACCTGAACCCTGAGGGGGTAGAGAACATCAGCCTGCCCCCACTCCACCTTGACCAGCCTCTCCTTCTCATCCTCGCGAACAACAGTATAACAGTCCTCGCGGTGGACTGTCACTCCCCGGTTTCGAGTCACATAGCCGACAATCTTATCACCGGGAACAGGTTGACAACACCCGCCTAAATTGGTTAATAGGTCACCAACACCCAGCACTTGAACAGTCGACACCGGTGGCTTGGGCGGCGCCGTCTCGGCAGCCACTCTCGGTCGCTCTTGCTGAACGGCCAACTTTTGGGCAATATGGTGGGTACTGATGCCACCATAACCAATAGCTGCCAGAAAATCATCGACACTATCATACTTAAAAAGCTTGGCCAGCGCCTCCCGGTCATTAACTTTAAGACCAAGGCGCTTAAGCTCCCGCTCCAGTAGCTCCCGACCACGTTCAATATTCTCCGCCCGCTCCTGCTTCTTAAACCACTGCCGGAGCTTTACCCGAGCATGGGAAGTTTTAATATAGCCCAGATGGGGCCTCAACCAGTCTCGGCTAGGACCCTTACCTCGCTTGGACGATAAGATTGTAATGACATCACCATTATCTAGCTGGTGAGCAAGAGACATCAGCCGGCCGTTTACCTTGGCGCCAATACAGCGGTGCCCCAGTTCCGTATGAATCCGATAGGCAAAATCAAGTGGGGTTGAGCCCTTGGGTAAATCCTTCATCTCACCCTTTGGGGTGAAGACAAAGACCTGGTCTTTAAATATATCAGTCTTAACCGATTCCAGAAACTCCTCGGCACCGCCGAGATCACGGTGCCAATCAATTAGTTGACGTAACCAGCCAATTCTCTCCTCATCACGTAAGTCTTTCTTGCTGCCCTCTTTATAGCGCCAGTGAGCAGCTACTCCATACTCAGCGATACGATGCATCTCGTGGGCACGAACCTGAACCTCAAGGGGAATTGTCCCTAGGCACATTACTATAGTGTGTAAAGATTGATACCCATTTGGTCTAGGATTGGCGATAGAGTCGTCAAAGAAACCTGGTAGTGGGTGCCATAAGCTGTGGACGATACCTACCGCGCTATAGCAGTCAGTCACAGTAGCCACCAATACTCGAAGGGCGAGAAGGTCATACATGTCATTAAAGTCTTTGCCCCAAGCAGCGTATTTCTCCATTTTCTGGTAAATGCTGTAAAGGTGCTTTGCTCTACCTGATATCTCAGCTTTAATACCAGATCGGTCAAACTCCCCCTTCAGAATCTCAATTACCTCGGCTATAAAGCTCTCCCGCTCAGTGCGCCGGGCGGCAACCAGTTTTTCAATCTGGTTGTACTTCTGCGGCTCAAGGTAACGGAAAGACAGGTCTTCCAGTTGCCACTTCAGCTCCCATATCCCCAGGCGATGAGCCAGTGGCGCGTATATCTCCAGAGTCTCCCGGGCAATACTGCACTGTTTCTCAAGGGGTAGCGCGTCTAGAGTGTGCATATTGTGCAGCCGGTCAGCCAGCTTGATAAAGACAACGCGCAGGTCTTCGGCCATGGCTACCAGCATCTTCCTCAAGTTCTCCGCCTGCCGTTGCCTGGTAGCCAGGCCGCCACGCCGTGCCATTTCTTCCGGAACCTTTAAGGAGAGCCGCCCCAGCTTGGTGGTGCCATCAACCAATTTGGCTACCTCAGAGCCAAATTTAGCTTTGATTTGAGAGATAGATATGCCGCAATCCTCAGGAACATCATGCAGAAGGGCTGCCTCTAGAGCCGTAGCATCAAGCTGAAGCTCAGCCAGTATCAGCGCAATCTGCAGGGGATGCTCAAGGTAAGGCTCACCGGACTCACGCCGTTGGCCCTCATGTGCCTTTAGGGCAAAGTTGTAGGCGTCTTCAACCGCAGCCAGCTT
>NZEH01000057.1 GCA_002690375.1 Dehalococcoidales bacterium | reverse complement strand
CTTGGGGAGTGCTGCATCATTCACCACACCCTGAAATAGATGTAGCTGAGATTTATCGGGTGCTCAAGCCAGGCGGATGTCTTAAGGCGATGGTATATTACCGTAACTCCCCATATTGGTTATGGCTATGGCTTAAATATGCGTTGCTGAAAGGCAGAATTTTCACCTCATTATCCCGGTTAATCAGTGAACGCCAAGAGAGCCCGGGGACAAGGGCTCTCACCATGAAGGAGATAAAGAGGCTATTTCACCAGTTTTCTCCGCTCAAATTCCATCCTGCCCCATGCCTTGAGATTTCCTTTCTAAAAAAACACCGGGCTGTTTCCTGGTTAGCTAACCTCTATCCCCATAAACTTGCTGCCTGGATGGCACTAGATGGACAAAAGCCAAACGAGGTGGAGCTGTAAGAGATAGGTTAGTATGTTCAGATTAGAAAGATTGCTCGAGGTCGCGGGCGTACATGTTCGTAAACTTGAGTGGATACTTGGTCCGTATCTATACGGCACAGCCATAAACACTGTGGTAAGATTACTAGACAGGCAAGGGAGAAGTCTCCTAGATGTTGGTGGAGGACAGGGAGAGCCTATGGCGGTTCTAAACAAAAAGCACAACTTCAGGTTAACAGTGAATGCAGATGTTCTCCTTACACAGCTTGAGGAAAGCCGAAAAATGGGGACTCATGACCAACATGTTTTATGCGGTGGCCAAAGGTTACCTTTCCAGAGAAAGAGCTTTGACATAGTCCTGTGCCTAGAAACTATAGAACACTTGGAAAAGGAAGATGGGTTTAGCTTGCTTTCAAATCTGGAGGAAATAGCTCGGAAACAAGTAATCTTAAGTATGCCGGTGGGGGAAAAAATACCCTCCGAGGGTAGGGATCCGCCCTGGCGCCACTCTTCTTCTTGGTATCCTGCCGATCTCCGAAAATTGGGGTATGAGGTAAGAGGCAAGGGCTTCCCTAATATTAAAGGGTACCTGCTGGTGGCATCTACTAATAAATTTTTAAGCCTGTTAGGTTGTCTACTGTATCCCGTTGCCAGTCCATTTGTTTACTTCTTCCCCGATAAGGCCGGAGGGATGGTGGGCATAAAATATCTAGATAAAAATTCGCCGGGTTCGGGAGAAAATGAGAACTGAAAACCAGAGATTACTGGCTTCCCCTTTTCTGCTATCGTTAGCGCTTTCTCTTTTCCTGTGGTGCTATGCGATTCTTACTACCACCATTGATCGAGTCCCTGTAAGCAGTTTTCCTATACTAGATATGATGCCGCCAGTCTATTGGGCCGGCGTTGTCCTGCTTAGTGGCGCCACTATTATCTGGTTGTTTTCATCTAATATGAGATGGTATCACTTCCCGCTGCTTCTAGCGTGGACACTTTATATCTACATCGGTCCAGAGTTAGTAGAAGTAACGTCTAGAGGATTTGATGCCACCGACCATCTGTTTGGCGTTACCGCTATTGAGTTGGGTAGGTGGGAGGAATGGAGATATGGTTGGGACGGCTTTTACTTTCTCTCATCCTTTATATATAAGGCTACTGGCATTGGATTTTACGGTCTGGGTAAGCTCATGACTATAGTTCTTCCGCTACTGAGGATGGTCTTTGTCTGGTATCTGGCCAGCCATTTGTTCCAGGGAAAGAAAGAGATCATATTTTTCTCGATACTTCTAATAGGCAGCTTCTGGGAGGGTGTGTCTCTTGACCCGTCTTCGCAACACCTCGGCCTTCTGATGATGCTCTGTATAGTGGCTGTATGTTTCTCCCCGAGGCAACATGACATGCGACGGCAGTCACTGATCATTATGCTCTTTGCCGGTCTGATCTTGGTTCATGTACTAACCCCTTTCGTAGTGGCTCTGCTCATTACCTTCTTTTTCGTTATGTCTCTAACCAAGAGGGATTTCGGCTATAGCCAAAGTGTTTCGGGATATACCCTGGGCGCCCTATTCCTGGTAATGTTTGCTGCTTACCTTCTGTTCCAGGTAGGGGGGATATTCGACGACGCTGCTAGACTCTTAGTTAACGCGATTCGGGAGCCCTTTGGAGCTTTACAGGACACCAGAGAGCCCTTCACCATCAGGTCAACATATATGGCATTTGGTATAAACCTCATTTGGCTGTTTTATGGCATAACGCTGGTCTGGATGATTATCATCACTGCTTCAAAAGAGTTCTGGCGTAAGCTAACGATCAAAAAAATCTTTCCTCTATTATGTCTCATCCCCTTGCTTCCCATACTGTTAGCCTATGGTGCTGCCAGTTTGCCCCGGTTCTATATTCTTGGGGTTCTATTTATTGTCTGGTTTATAGTTAGGGGGAGCCGGGCTTTACCCCGGACCGTGATCTCCTGCTTTCTAATAGTGCTGCTACTGCTGAGCTTTGTTGAGCGCTACTCACTAGAATATAGGAACTATGTGCCCAGTGAGGAGTGGACCGTTTCCACATTTATCGTCGACAAAATACCGACCAAAGACGCTGTGTTTCGTATGCCTCCGTGGGATCCATGGGTTGGCTCCATGGCAAACGTTTATATCACCCCACTTGAACGTCCAATGGTAAGCTATAACTCTAAGGTTTGGAGGAGGCCTGAAGATATAGTAGTTTTAGGATGGGCAGATTTACCAGCCCCTAGCTTTGGAATACTATCTTCCCGTACAAGGAATTCATTTCGATATTTTAACGGCGACGAGGAATTATCACTGGTGCTCATGAATTGCTTTGGCTCAGAAAGGGATGTGATTTATGATAGTGGAGACTTACAGATTTATGGCTATGATTATAAGCCTCCAGTTAGTCTTCTTCCCGGAGGGGTGATAAGAGGTAGACCTTATTCCCCACCAAAGGATGGATGATAGCGTAGGCTCTATGTCGCAGCGCTCTTTATCTCATCTGGGGGATAAGATAAAGAGCAAAGTCTCAGGAAATACTAAGTTGCGTTCTATTAGCTCTAAGAATAGCTAGAACGGTTGTTGCGCTTATTACTATACCTAGTAACTTAATTATCGAGTAGGACAAGTAACCTAGAAGGAAAAGGTATCCTTGCTGGAAATAGTTCATAACTAAAGTTAAGAACTATTTCCCTTAAGTAACCAACACCATGAAAATGTGAGGTGCTACCTGGTAGAATATGCTGCGCCAGATAAAATGAAAATACTATTCGTGGAGCCTTTTGGCAAACACGGAGGTCATCACTCTCCAGAGTCACGGAGGGCAATAGAAGCACTGGTTAATTGCGGCGTGAATGTAACAATGGTAACCTTTGATGGCGTTATTGGCGATTGGACGGACGTTACCAAAATAGAGGGCAATTTGTCTGTCGGTTCCCAATATAGGGTTACTTGGCTGTTGCGTCTTATATCACGCCTGGGACAATTCCTGCTCTTAAAGCCCTTCACTGACCTAATAGAGACAGTATCCACTACTTTTCTGGCATTCAGGAAGAGTAGGAATACAAGCTACGAAGCTATTCATTTTTTTGACGGGAACCCGGCATTTGCTGTCCCCCTCAGTGCTGCCTTTTTCACTAAGAATCGCAATTTAGTGCTTAATATATACGGTACGCCACCCGGTTGGTGGGTTAAGAGCTGGATTAACAGTTTTGGTTATTTACTTAAGAAGAAGGACTACTGGAGCTGCCTACGCCTTATACGAGATAGATTAACAGAGTTAAAGCTGGTAAGATCAGCTAGGAAAACTGTTTATCGGAAAGCTATGTCAAGGAATAAATGCCACTTTATCTGTCATACTAAAGAGATAAAGGAATCCTACAGAGACTATCTAGATGGCATGTTCTACGATAAAATCCATGTTATCCCCCTAGGAAGGAAACAACCAGAGCCGGAGGCAGCGGCACTAGAAAAGGCAAGAGACTATCTCCGTCTTCCCCAAGAGGCAAAGATATTTCTACACTTCGGGTCGTATCATGCAGCTAAGAATATAAAGGTCATTTTCCAAGCGGTTCAAGACATGTCCAAAACCTTTATCCTCTTTTTTGTCGGCTGGCTTGGTAGGTGGGACAATGTAAGAAATCCGGCGTTGCTAGCCCAAGAACATGGCTGGGGAAAAGACACAATCGTGATAAACAAATTCGTCTCAGAGGAGGAGAAACACTATTATTTCCACGCTGCAGACGCCATTCTTTTGACTTACACACAAGAAACTATTTTATCGGTAAGTGTGATTAATGATGCTTGCCAGTTTGCGTTGCCAGTAATTGCCAGTAATGTAGGGCAACTGGGGGAATATGTTACCACCCATGGTTTGGGGACTACATTTGTCCCAGATAACCCCGATTCACTGCGTCAGGCGATAGTTTCTTTCTTAAGCCTCACCGAGGTAGAACTAGCCACCATCAAAACCAATTTTCATAGATTTGCCGCCGAACTTCCTTGGCAGGAGGTGGCAAACAGATATATGAGCTTATATTCAAATGACTTGCCAGCTAAACAGGAGGGATAGTGATGAAAATAGCTTTGGTGTTAACCACAATTAATGTGCCCGATTTGATTATTGGATATGCTGATAATTTTGAGAAATACGGTAACCGGAGTGAAGTTGGCTTCATTATTATTGGTGACCTTAAAACTCCGCAAGAAGCTAAAGAGCCGGTTGAGAAGATTCGAAAAAGAGGTTTTGAGGTAGAATATTTAGATATTCCTCAACAAGAAGAGTGGCTAAAGAAGTTCCCCGACTTAAAACAAATTATCCCATATAACTCAGATAATAGGAGAAATATTGGCTATCTAATAGCTGCTGAACGGGGTGCTGAGGTTATAATTAGCCTTGATGACGATAATTACGCACGGGAAGAAGACTACCTGGAAGCTCATAAAGTNGTTGGTTGTACTAAAGANTTAAAGACGGCGNANTCGCNTAATGCCTGGTTCAATATTTGCTCNCAGCTTGANNTAGAGCCGCCGAGAATAATCTATCCCAGGGGTTTNCCCTATTCCAAGCGATGGNCAGATGATGCNGAGTTCACTGTTTCCTCAGGCAGGATTGTAATGAATGCCGGGCTNTGGCTTGGAGACCCCGATGTGGATGCNGTAACTAGACTAAATGANCCNATCAGAGCAGTTGGTGCCAGCCCAGAGATGCTCATGCTGGCTCCGGAAGTCTATTGCCCCATAAATACTCAAAATACTGCCTTCCATAGAGATATTCTACCCTGCTACTATTTTGTTACCATGAAGGCACTAATAAACGGTAATAAAATAGACAGATATGGAGATATATGGTCAGGCCTGTTTGCTCTCAAGGTGATTAACCAGATGAAGGACAGGGTATCCTTCGGCCCTCCTCTTACTGACCACCGAAGAAACACACATAATTTACTGAAAGACCTCCAAGAGGAACTGTGGGGAATGATTTTAACTGAATCTCTTATTCCCATCCTTGATTCCATCCAATTGACGGCCATGACATACCAAGAGGCGTATTTAGAGCTGGCAAATAAATTGGAGGAAAGGGTCAATCTTGATGAGGATTTTACCCCCGGAGTTAAAAACTATTTCTCTCAAATAACTAGCGCCATGAGAATATGGGTTGATGCCTGCCAGCAAGTGATGGGTTAAATAAAATGAGGGTATTATTCGTTGAGCCTTTCGGACAGCATGACGGACATCCTTCTGTAGACTCAAAAAGGGTAACCGGGGCTCTGGCTGAGGCTGAGGTAAATGTTACCTTGGTGACTTTTGACGGCGTTCGGGGGGATTGGGCAGAAACACATAAACTAGAACGGCACCTTTCCGTTATTTCCCAAAGTGGGTTTTTTTCTTGGCTTCCTCGTCTGGTATTAATGATGAGGAAGTTACTGGTTACAAGACTTGCTGCCTACTTTCTGGAATCACTTCTCACTCTATTCTTGGCAGCTAGAGAGTGCCGGAAGCAAGATTATGACGCCGTTCACGTTCTTGACGGAGTACCGGTGTTTACATTCCTCTTTCCTGGCGCCCTTTTCACCAAAAATCAAAATTATGTGGTCAACATCCATAACCCACGGGGATTTTGGAAACTTGAGGGCGGGTTTCAAAAATTAAAAAAGTCGCTACGACAGAGAGACTATCAAGATTGCNTGCANCTTATGTTATTTANAGTGATNCAGNCAAAACCAATGGCATTGNTGGATAGATTTATTTATCACCGAGGTNTGAGGGGGAATAGCTTCCATTTTATCTGNCATACCAAAGAGATAAAGGAATCCCATAAGGAATATTTAGANGGTNTGTTTTATGACAAAATCAATGTCATCCCNNTNGGAAGGAAGAAGCTAGAACAGAAGGCANNATCNNCAGGGNAGGCAAGAGAGNNTCTCCANCTTCCCCAAGAGGCAAAGATATTCTTAAGTTTCGGGACAAATCACCCCGGCAAGAATTTAGAGGTCATTTTCCAGGCGGCTCAAGATATGCCCAAAAACATGTATTTTATTTTTGTCGGAAAATTGGTAGAGAGTGGCAAGGCAAGAGACCCGGTGACATTGGCCCAAGAATATGGTTGGGCAGAGAACACGGTTGTGGTAAACCAATTTATTTCGGATGAAGAAAAGNCCTATTATTTCTACGCTTCTGATGCNATTTTTTTGTCTTACATCCGCAGTGCTACGGCGTATGCCAGTGTGCTTAATGATGCCTGCCAGTTCCAGTTACCGGTGATTGCCAGTGATGTGGGGCAACTGGGGGAAGATGTTACCACTTACAGTTTGGGCATTACTTTTATCCCGGAGGACCCTGATTCATTGCGTCAAGCGACAGTTTCTTTCTTAAGCCTCACTGAGGCAGAAATACTAGCTCTGAAGGCTAATTGCCGTAAATTCGTCTCTAGCTTTTCCACAGAAGATGAGGCCAATAGATATATGGCTCTGTATTCAGAAAGAGCTTGATCTTAAACTATAATACTATAGGGAAGAGTAGCTTTACAGTCCACGGCGTGCCTTAACTACTACATCGTACACCCGGGACTTTATTTGGAACGGTAGAAGGGAAAGTGGGAAAGTAACCGGGAAGGCATAGATTGATTTGGGCATTAGTACCACACTGGGCACCAACAGTGAATATGCAACAGGGGCTTTGTCTTCAATGGTAAAACCGGTCATTTCTAAAAGAGCCTGGAGTTTATCGAAGGAGTAACCCTGTCTCCAATGCCCATCCTCTGCCCATGCGCCAGACGCTTTGGCTTGCTCTTCCTCTTTTATGTCACAGTAGAACACTTGGTGGCTAAATTCAAGGTCTTCAGCCGAGTGGGGCACAGCAATAACCAAGATACCTCCCGGTCTTAAGACTCTCCCTGCTTCTCTTAAAACGGCGGTGTCATCTTTGATATGTTCTAGCACCTGACTTAACAAAACAACATCAAACTCACCCTCCTCAAATCCTGTTTGAAGCAAGTCCCGGTGCAGGAAAGAGATAGCCGGCTTCCCTAGATGTTCTTTTATAGCTCTACCAACCCGGAGGCTATCATCGTCAATGTCTATCACTGTAACATCCCATCCCCCTCTGGCGAAATGGAACGCATAAGCCCCATATGACCCCCCCATATCAAGGAGCCTCCCCGTTTGTCCGGTAAGAAAGCGACGGAAAATTCTGGCTTGATGCCGCTCATTTATAGTAAGTGGCCAGCCGCAGATGCGGATTATTAGAGAGCCGAAGATTTTAAGAAACAGCCTCTGAAACCGATTGGCAATAAACTCAGCCTTTCGACTCTCCAGGAACGCTTTGACCACGGTTGGCGAGCCCAGAAACGAATTAAACATCTAATCTCTGACCCTCCTAATTAATGTATCTAAAACTCTTGGTCACTGACGAATCAAGAGCCGTCTTCCTCGACTCCGCCGGTTACCTCTGTTAATACCTGGTAAATACCCTTAGCCATCGTTTCCTCGGTAAAGTTGGCCAGAAGTGCCTCCCTGGCATTTTTGCCTATCCTCTGTGCCTCGGCTGGATTAGCTAAGAGGTAATTAATCTTTTCTGCCATATCGGCGGCATTTCCATGTTGGCAAAGCAAAGCTGTATCACCATCAATTACATAGCCAACCATCGCGGGTACATTGGAGACAACAACAGCCTTGGCCATAGCCATCGCCATCAACAGCGAACCATGACCGATAGAGTAGGGCACACTTTGCAAGGACAAAACAACAAATTTTGCCTCGGCAATCATAACTTTTAATTGTGAAATAGGCATAAACCCATAAACTTCAATATTTTCCGGTGGGGGACCATAGTTTTGTAGGCATATTTGCAGACCACACGCAGATATTATCTTTATCTTAGCATTCACTGATCTGGCCGCATCTAGCAAAGTTTCATAATCCCGCGAGCCGTCTCCTTGACTTAGAATGTAATCTCCGGTAGGCTCTCCTACCGAAGGTGAGAAGTATTCACGGTCCATCCCAAAAGGCAAAAAATGGATTTTAGCCTGCGGTAGGCCCAGGACAGATAAATAATACTCCCGTTGCACTTTGACATGGTAAATAATGGCGTCTACACTAGAGAAAATATATTTCGCTATTCTAGCCCTGAGTCTTTGTGAAGGCTTTGCTATGGCGGGCAATTCGACATCTACTATTATATGAGGTGGTTTCTTCAGGCGAAATACCTTGCGCGCTAGGGATAAAAAGGTTCCATTGCTACAGTGATGCGATACGACGGCATCATATTGGCCCATTTTGGGTAGCAGGCTAATGGTCTGCCACAGATTATGCAGAGTAAATTTTCTTAATCGGGCTTTTTCAAAAAAGGCAGGAATTCCGATGACATCAACCTCTACTGAATCTGGCATATGTTTNAANAACCAGTACCTCTGCCCTGATATTATTTTATAAATAGCATGAAGCGAANGGTCATCCTTTTCTAACAAGGTAATAGGCCAGTAGACTANAACTGCTATTTTCATTTTCTGTCTTCTCAGGTTTGACGAAAATGGTGAATGACCGATTTTGGTAGAACTTCAAGGAATAACTTTAGATTGCTCATCGCCCTCAATATATATTGTATGGCATTCGTCCTACCGGTACGGCTTACAGATACAGCTCCAGCCATTTTTAGTATGACGTTTTCCCACAGATACCTTCTACTTGAGTAGAACGCGACATAGGCTTCGT
>NZEH01000056.1 GCA_002690375.1 Dehalococcoidales bacterium | reverse complement strand
ACTATGTCAGGTTCTCTAAGCTCAGCTCGTATCCTGATGGGTTCTTTGTTACTTATTCTGACGAAAGCCTGCACTGGGGCACCTCTTCTTTCCGGGCCAAAACTGGGGAATGCCTGAGCGTATTTACCTTCATTTATAGCCGCTTGGGCTACCAGTGCCGCCGAAGTAACGGCACCCTGGCCACCCCGACCATGCCACCTAATGCCAATTAGCTCTCCGATATCTATTGCTATCCCTCCTACTATAAAACGCCCCTGGAGCGACTCGAACGCTCGCACCCAGCTCCGGAGGCTGGTGCTCTATCCACCTGAGCTACAGGGGCTGGCTTCTAATTTTACCCTAAGGTCGGTGATTAAGCAACAGGATAGCCCAATCCCCTAGACACATGCATTCACAAAACTAACCTCTCTTAAATTGATTCCTCAGGAACTTTTCCAGCTCGACTACGAAAAATCCGGGAAGGAGAGCAAGAATTATGAACGGCCACCACTCAGTGGGGAAGGGTGCTGTTCTGAACAAACCATTGAGAAAGGGGGCGTAGACTATCATGAGATTGGTGACGATAGTTATGACGACACCCCAGAGCACCCACTTATTGGAGAAGAGGTTGAATGTGAACGCCGAGGCAAATATTGACCGGGCGGTAAAAATGAAGCCGACGTGTACCAGAACGACGCTTATGAATGCTGCCGATTGTGCCTGGGTTAACGCTAGCTCGTCTATTCCACCTGAAATAGCTAGATGCCCATAGATCCAATATACACTAAAGCTTGTAGCCGCCATTGCCAGTGACACCAAGCCAACCCTGATGAAAAACAGACGATTAGCTATTTTCTCTTTAGGGCTGCGGGGCGGGCTTTCAAGTAACCCCTTTTCCTTCGGCTCCATCATTATAGGTAAGGTGAGAAATACAGAGTCAAACAAATTTATCCACAGAATTTGTATCGGTTCTAAAGGAAGACGTAATGCGAAAAGGGGTATAAATGGTGCCACAAGTATCGCTCCAATTACCAATAGTGCCTGTCCCCCATTGGTGGGCAGGGTGTACAGTATGGCCTTTTGGAGGTTCTTCCAGACATGTCTGCCTTCTTCCACCGCTCCCACTATGCTAGCGAAGTTATCATCAGCCAGAACCATATCGGAAGCTTCTTTACTCACCTCGGTTCCCGTTATCCCCATGGCTATCCCAATGTCAGCTGCCTTTAATGCTGGGGCATCGTTTACCCCATCGCCGGTGACGGCAGTAATATGCCCTCTCTTTTGTAACTGCTTTGTGATTCTCAACTTGTGCTCTGGAGCAACCCTAGCATACACCGAGACTTTGTCCACAACTTCATATAACTCATCGTCGTTCATTCTTGATAGTTCTTCCCCACTTAATACCCTATCCTCACTTCTGCCAATTCCTAGCTGGTGGGCGATGGCTTTTGCCGTCTGGGCATGGTCGCCGGTTATCATTACCGGCCTTATGCCGGCTCTTTTACATTTCGTGACCGCCTCTATCGCTTCTTCTCGTGGTGGGTCTATCATCCCCTGAAGCCCGAGGAAGGTCAATCCATTTATATCTTCTGTATGGAGTGAAGCCTCCTCCTGAGGCACACTCTTATAAGCCATACCAAGCACTCTCAAAGCTTCCCCTGCCATCTCATGAGCCTTCCCCAATATCGCCTTGCCCCTTAGGCTCTCAATACTGCCATCAATTAGCTGACTGCGGCACATTTCTATGATCTTCTCCGGCGAGCCCTTGACATAGACAATATTTTCTCCCTGCCCCTGATACAGAGTAGCCATGTACTGCTGTTCTGATTCAAAGGGTATCTCGTCCAATCTGAGGAGTTTTTCGGTAATACCGGCTTTTTGTGCTGATACAACTAGCGCCCCTTCGGTAGGATCCCCCACAATGCTATAGCCTGCTTCATTTTCCGTTAGGTCTGCATCATTGCAGAGGTAACCTGCCCTCAATGTTTCTAGAAGCGCCCGGTTCTCTGGCACCGGGTTACCCCGCTTGTGCTTGAGCCTGAACTCTCCCTCGGGCTCATAGCCAACCCCGCTGACGGTATAGTCTTCCACTCCAGAATAAATACGTACTACTGTCATCTGATTTTTAGTAAGGGTACCCGTCTTATCTGAGCATATTACTGTCGCCACCCCCAGTGTTTCCGCTGCCGGCAGTTTTCTTATTAATGCGTTTCTCTTCGCCATAGCCACTGCCGCCAGGGCTAAAATGGCAGCTACTATGGCTGGCAGCATCTCAGGTATAGCGGCAACTGCAAGAGACACCGAGGCAAGGAAGGAGTAGACCAGATCATACTTAAATATCACTGCTAAAATAAAGTTAATCGCGGCCAGGGCTAGGATGGCAAAAATCAAGAACTTGGTGAAACCGGCTATCTTCCTCATCAAAGGAGTGGTAATTTTGCGGGTCTCCTTCATTAGTTTGGCGATTCTGCCAAACTCGGTGTGCTCCCCGGTAGCGACCACAATTCCTGTTCCGCGGCCCTGTGTGGCGAAGGTGCCACTGAAAACCATACAACGCTGATCTCCGGGTGGTAGATTTGGTCTGGCAATGGGGCTATCAACCTTAGTTACCGGCATTGATTCCCCTGTAAGGGCGGCTTCATCCATATAAAGGTTCTTCACGTTAAATAGACGCAGATCGGCTGGCACCTTATCACCGCCTTCAAGTAAAACCACATCACCAGGAACCAGCTCCCGTGCCGGTATAACCTGCTTCCTCCCATCACGGAGTACAGTGGATTGAGAGACCATCATCCTCTGCAACGCCTCTATAGCTGCTTCACCCTTACCCTCCTGCACAAAACCGATTATCACATTGAGAATGACAACGCCAAAGATAACCGCCGTATCCCCCACCATATCCTCTCCCCCCAAGCTCAGAATACCGGTAACAGTGCCAGCAACGAGCAGTACATATATCAAGGGGTTATGAAACTGGAGTAAGAAACGAACAAAAGGGCTCCGCTTCTTGAATTTCAGTTCGTTATAACCATATCTTCCCAGTCTAGATTTAGCCTCGCTGGAAGTGAGCCCGGTGTGATCCGCCGCTATGAGTTCAAATGTCTTTTCTACCCCTAGCTGATACCAAGCAGTCCCATTCGGCAATGCAGACATCACTCTCGTATCGTCCTCCCTCTCACCTTCTGAAACATCTCTACCAAACCACCGTTACCAATCAATAACGATAATGGCCTATTAATATTTTACGGCAATGATTGAATTTATACTTAGAACATTGCCTCTGATGATGACAACAAACACCACAACAAGAATGATAATGACAAGAATTTGGCTTAATTCCATCATTTATTTGCTAAGACAAACTATATGAAACTATATATTAGCAGAGATTATCTTCTATGTGAAGGAAAGATTGCTACAAGTCACGTCTCTGGCACGAGGGAACTCAACCGGAAGAGAACAGGCAATAGAAGCCGAGAAAATAAAGACCGATTAGAGCTACAGCGTACCAACTGATAAACCTAAATGTTTTTTGCTTCTGGCGAAATCTGATGCCACCAATGACCACGAGAGTCATTAGCATAGCTACTACCGCGGTGATAAGGTGATCATTTTCTACCGATGACAGAATCGGGCCCTGCCTATAGAAAATGTCAACGATGAAGAGATTGGCCAGGTTAAGCATATTAGCCCCCAGTATCCCAGCTACCGCCATATCTATGGCACCGAGACGAATGGCAGCAATAGCAACCACTAGCTCAGGCATGGAGGTGGCAAACGCCAGAAACAAGCTGCCGACAAAGCTGTCACTCCAGCTATAGGTGGTGGCGATTTCACTACCAATGAATGCTAACCATATACCAGCACTAATAATGGCCAGCGCCACTAGGGTGAACCTCAGGTAAACCGTCTTGTTATCAAGCTCTTCATAACTGAGAGAAACGGGTTCTATTGGCTGCGGCTGATGATAGCGCTCAGAGCGAAACATATGTCTGATTGCCAGCAGATAACCTATGAAGATGATAATGCTGGAGATACCCACCCATCCCAAGGCCAATCCGAAGAAGGTATCTCCAGTCAAGATACTTCCAACGATAAGTAAGATAAGTAATATCCCCATCCCAGCCGGCAGTAAATGCCTAGTTTTCGCCCTGCTCAGAAGTGGCGCCGAACGGTAGAGCATATCCAGCACCGCTATGATAGTAAGATTAAAGATACAACTGCCCAGAAAATTACCCAAGGCTAGGTCGGGTTTTTCAACTAAGGTGACAGCGGTTACCCCTGTAACCAGTTCCGGCATGGTGGTAACCGCCGCTAGCAGTACCAGTCCTATCCACATCCGGCCAAGACCGGTTTTCTCGCCGAGAGCATCCCCATATCTGGCTAACTTTGTCCCAGCAAACAGTATAATAAGGAGACTCGAAAGAAACTTAAGCCAAACCAAAGACACAATCTCCCAGATAGCGATACTTTAAAGTTAAAGCATACTATATGTGGAATAAACCTGTAAAGCAAAGCCTTCCTTGGAATAAGCACCATTTTGAATTTCCTATTTAATTTCCTTAATTACAATCTGCCTTCAATTACTATATACTAGTTGCCATGGTAGATATTCCCAAACACCGGGCTGAAACGAAAGGCCGTATTTTTGTCATCATAAAAAGCTTTCTAGCGAAAGAAGCATATAGTGGCATTCTCCTTTTTGGCGCCGCACTGCTAGCTATGATACTGGCAAACTCTTCATGGTCGCAGCATTATTTTGATTTGTGGCATACCTCCATGGGTCTAGAAATCGGTGGGCGCATCCTAGACATGGATTTAGGTCACTGGGTAAATGATGGATTTATGGCGCTCTTTTTTCTTTTAATCGGATTGGAAATCAAGCGGGAACTAATGGTAGGAGAACTGTCTTCGTTGCGAAAAGCCGCCTTTCCACTTATAGCAGCTGTAGGTGGCATATTTGTGCCCGTGCTTTTTTACCTCGCGGTGAATTTTCGGCAGGATGGACAGCTCTTAGGTTTTGGCATACCAATGGCAACCGATATTGCCTTTGCCCTGGGGTTTTTGCTTCTTCTCGGCAGTCGGGTACCCTTGGCACTAAAAATCTTTCTTNCCTCCCTAGCCGTATTTGATGACCTAGGGGCTGTTATTTTAGTGGCACTATTTTATACCAGCTCTTTTGATTTGCTATTCCTTGGCTATGCGGCAGCTACTTTGGTGGCACTTGTTCTACTCAATCGCTTTGGTATCAATAAACTAATGCCATACCTGCTGTTAGGTATCTTGCTCTGGTTTTGGGTTGAAGCATCGGGCATCCACGCCACCATTGCCGGCATACTCCTGGCATTTACCATTCCAGTGCGTTCCAGAATCAATAGTGAAAGATTTTTAGATATAAGTCGCTATGAATTAGACGCTTTCGATAAACATGAAACTAATCGCAAAAGCACACTTCTAACCCCAGAGCAACAAGATTCCCTAGAAACTATTGAAGATGCCTATGAAGCGGTTCAAAACCCGCTGGTGCGTCTGGAACATAGCCTGCATCCCATCAGCGCCTTTTTGATTATACCCCTTTTTGCTTTTGCCAATGCCGGTGTTCAAATAACGGGAGTTGGTTTTCAACTTCTTAGTCCGGTGAATCTGGGCATATTACTTGGTCTCACACTTGGTAAACCATTGGGCATTATCGGCATCACCTATATTACGGAGCGTCTGGGGTGGGTGCAAAAACCATCCTCGCTTTCGTGGAAACACATTATCGGTGCTGGTATACTGGGAGGGATTGGTTTTACAATGTCCATCTTTATTACACAACTTGCATTTGAAGATGCAGCTATAATTGCATCGGCCAAGCTCATAATTCTTGCCTGCTCACTGGTCATGGGAATTGTAGGAGTAATATATCTCGCGCGACAAAAAAATGGAAGCTAATGTTTCGGTCGCTTGTATTAGAGCCAGAAATGATTCCGCATGGGAATAAATTAAGTTATGGTGCCTCTTGGCCACAGTTTAGAGAT
This sequence comes from Dehalococcoidales bacterium, assembly GCA_002690375.1. Next base: position 1,170 of record NZEH01000056.1, on the reverse strand, counting down.
AAATAATATAAAAGGAATATATAATGCCTCTTAATATTAAAGAAAGTATTAATAATCTTCTAACAAATATTACACAAGAACAAGTAGATACTTGGTGTGAAAATCAAGAAGAAGAAAAAATATCTGTTGAAGAATTTAAAAAAAGATTTAGTGAATATTCTAATAAAGGTTTAATTTCTTTAATTACTGCTATTTCTATGTCAAAAAATATATCTTAGTTATCACAGTACCAAAGGAAGCCCTTAAATTTATCCGAATAACATTCGATAATGCCATAGGATTTACCATCTACTCTACAGGCTAATTTGATACATGAGAGAGTACACGAGAATCCGGAGAAGGTCAAGAGGAATGTAGCACAAGATTTAGGAGTAATTAAACAGGCTTAAACAAATAAGGGCCAGAAATTAACCCTGGCCCTTATATTTAGTCTAAAACCAATTAGCTGCTCACTCTTATCTTCTTACTTTTCGGAAGCAGTCGCTACAGTACACCGGCTTATCACCACGTGGTTCAAAAGGTACTTCGGTATCTTTTCCACAATCGGCACAAACCACGGGAAACATCTGGCGTGGAGCTCCATAGCCATTGTTTCCACCACGCTCTGCCTTCCGTTTCTGACGACAGTCGGGGCAACGCTTGGGCTCATTAGTATAACCTTTTGATTGGTAAAACTCTTGATCCTCGGCGCTGTGAGTGAAAGTAATGCCACAATCGGAACATTCGAGAGATTTGTCTTCAAAACTCATTGGATGACCTCCTTTTTTAGTAGTTGGTTAGAGTGTTGGCCATCCAATACTTCGGTAAATCCACTAGGGAAATCTACGGGGTATGCGAAAACCTAAACTAAAACCACCAAGTGAATCGTACACTAAAGATGCCTCTTTGTCAAATAGTAATAGTTTAACTATTACGCTAGTGTATTTACGCTATGAACGTATTGGCATAAATGTTAACGGTAAAAGGATAAAAGAGATACCAAACGTCTAAATAATTAGTGGCAGCGGCGGGATTTGAACCTGCGAATCAGGAGAAGCTCAAAACGATGCGCCTTCCTACTAAAGTGACTCCATCACTTGTTCTATTGTTAGCACAGGATTCACAACCACCGTGTTCCAATCCATGAGGTGGATATCTCTGAATAACTGACTAACGACATGTGCGTTAGGT
>NZEH01000055.1 GCA_002690375.1 Dehalococcoidales bacterium | reverse complement strand
AATGTACCTGATACAGGATTTGGTTCATGAGGGCAAAAGCTACCCCCTTTTCAGTTCCGCCACCAGTTCCTGGTGCTCCTTCTGCCTCCGGCGCTGCGGTCTAACCATAAGGAAATAGAACATCCCAAGCATTAGGAGCAGAAAGATAATCAATGTCCAGTCGAATCCTCCTTCGGCTCCATCTGCTGGAATAACACAGCCGTCGATAAATACGACACTTGTCAGCAGGGCCACAACTAACCCCAAGATTAAAGCTCTAGTTTTCCCCATTTTCCCCTCCTTAATTTTAAATTTTAATCTACCGTATTAGGTTCAATTTTACCTTGGAGTGACCAGGGGCTTGTCTTGGTAATCTTAACCTCTACCAGTTGCCCCAATAAGTCGCCGCTATTACCGAAGAAGACCAGTTTACCACCCCGGGTTCTACCCTGCCATTTACCCTTCTTGCTCCCTTCCACCAAGACCTCAACCACTCTATCCAAGAGCTCGGCATTAATTTCAGTGGCGATTTTCTCCTGAAGCTGCTCAACAATATGTAAACGCCTCTTCTTCTCATCAGACGGGATTTTGTCCTCATACTCCCTAGCGGCTAGAGTACCCGCTCTGGGTGAATAGGCGGCCACATGAACAGTATCAAACCTAAGTTCACGGAGTAACTTGAGCGTTCGCTGGAACTGGGATTGGCTTTCTCCTGGAAAGCCAATGATAACATCGGTAGAAAGGGCTACATCTGGTATTTGGCTTCGCATTTTTAAGACAAGCTGACGATAGTACTCTACGGCGTAGCCCCGCCTCATTACCCTAAGAATGTCATTGTCCCCTGACTGAACCGGCAGACTTATTTGCTCACAGACCTTATCTAAGCTGGCTACCGCCTCAATAAGCTTTAAGCTCATATCCTTGGGGTGATTGGTCAAAAATCTTATCCGGGCTATGCCAGCTATAGCATTTAGCTCACCAAGCAGGTCGGCAAGGTCGGGACTAGCCGACAGGTCATGACCATATGAATCCACATTTTGCCCCAGCAGTGTAACCTCTTTTACCCCGCGACGTGCCAGTTCCTCTACCTCGCCCAGTATTTCGGCAACCGCTCGGCTTTTTTCCCGACCACGACGGTGAGGGACAATACAGTAGGAGCAGAAGTTATTGCAACCCTGAATGATAGGGACAAAGGTGCTGGGTGACGGCTTATCAGGTAAGCCCCTAGTCGGCTGGCCTTGCTCCACAAGCCACTGTGGATAGTCCCCAGGCTTAAAGAAGTGATCAACATAGGGAAACCCATTTCTTAACTCTTGAAGGTCGGAGTTTACCAGACAGCCGGTTACCGCCAGCGTTAAGTCCGGGCGTGACCTCTTTAGGGATCTAAGAACATCCAGCTTGCTTATAGCACGATTCTCAGCACTCTGGCGCACGACACAGCTATTAAGCACAATGAGGTCAGATTTATCAGCGGTAGCTACCGGCTGGTAATCCAGCTGCTCAAGGAAACTCCCCAACCGTTCCGATTCCGCCTTGTTCATCTGACAGCCTATAGTCCAGATATGGTATTTGGGCATAATCCAAAACTCCGAAATATATGCAAGAATTATGAGAGATAGCTAGACTAAAATCAAGGTGAGGCAAAGCCGGATTTACGTTTACCGGCTTTTACCATCTGCTACTGGGTTAATTCCTTAGCTTTCTTTAACAGCTTTTTATTCTCTAGCTACTCGTTGTATTTATCTAGGATTTGCGGACCAGTTTCCCTATATGCCCTCGGCACAAAGCTTTTCGCCCTTGTTAGTAGATGTTCCCTTATGTTCATAAACCCATCTCTATATCTGGCTTTTCTCCAAATAAAGTCGCTTGTTTATGTGCAACCACTGTACACCCGCTAGATAAGCCTAATTCATCTGTATATGTCTGGCGGAGGGGGAGGGATTTGAACCCTCGACCCCGGTTTCCCAGGGTAAGCGCTTAGCAGGCGCCCGCACTAGACCACTATGCGACCCCTCCCTATGGTCTAAATATATCACAAGCTGATGCTTTGCTCAAACCATTTGAGGGCTCTTTTTATACTATGCTATGATGACATAAGAGATGGAAATTAACATTCTATTTGATAAAGGCCTTGAGGACTACCTTGAGGTAAGCTGGCTTAAGGCTATTACCGAACAGACTCTTACTGCTGAGGATGCCGACCCCAATACCGAAACAGGGCTGGTTATTGCCAACCAACAAAGAATACATGAGCTAAACAAAGCTTATCTGGAAAGAGATGAGCCTACCGATGTGCTTGCCTTTTCTATGCTTGAAGAGAGAGATGCCACCAGTCATCAGCCCTTCATCACCACACCTGACGGAACAGCCCACATCGGTGAAGTGATTATCTCCTATCCTCAAGCGGTAAAACAGGCCGAGGAGCACTGCCATTCAGTAAAAAGGGAGCTAGCCATTCTCATAATTCACGGTATCCTTCACCTTCTGGGATATGACCATGATACACTTAAGCTCAAGCGCTTAATGTCAGCCAGAGAGGCGGCGATTCTAAACCTTGTTGATAGGAGTCTGGAATGAGAGTACTTGGTATTTCCGGCAGCCCACGGCGGGGTGGTAACACCGACCTACTGCTGGCTGAAGTTTTAAGAGGCGCTGAAAGTCGCGGTGCTTTAGTCAAAACTATTGTCCTTAGTGAGCTTAATATTGCTCCCTGTGAACACCGTGATGACTGCCTTGTGGCCGGCAACTGCAGTATACAGGATGATATGCAACAGGTCTACCGAGAACTGGAGAGAGCCGACCGATTAGCCCTAGCTTCACCGCTACACTTTATGGGAGTAACAGCTCAAGCAAAGGCGATGATTGACCGCTGTCAGGCGCTATGGGCAAGAAAATACAAGCTCAAAGTACCCCCACTGGGCAATAGACGGCAGAGGAAAGGACTGTTTATTTCTGTTGGCGGCCGAAGCAAAGCCAATCAGTTTGGGTCGGCGCTGGCAACAATAAAAAGTCTGTTTATAACTCTGAATATTACCTATGCCGATGAGCTCCTATTCCCCGGGATAGATAAGAAAGGGGTCATTGCCAGACACTCCGATGCCCTAAAACAAGCCTTTCTTGCCGGGCAAAGGCTAGTAGAAACCGCCCCTTCCGAATAAAACCTCACCCGCTAAGTAAGACTTTTTCAATCTCACCCCGCCATTCGGGGAATTTAATAGCGACTGCCTGTGCTAAGCCAAAACAGCCAGCGAGCATCATATTGCCAAAGGGAGCGGCAAAGTAGGGATTCAGACTGGAGGAAGTAAGCAATGTTCTCCTAGGTCCAGTAGCCACCAGAAAAGGGCTTTCCCCTTTTTCCATGGTCAAGCTTCCATGTCCCCCATCCTCCCAGACCTCCCTCAGCCCTAACCCTCCAGAGATAAGTTTCCCCAAGAGCGTTTCCAGTTTAGCCAGAGAAAGCCGTGAGGTATGATGTTCAAAAAGCCCCAGCACTCTTCTACCATCCAGAAGGAAGGCAAGAGCGTGCGAATTACCCAGATTGACAGCTAGACGGTGAGGATGAACAGCTACAGCCCTATCTAGCGAAGCCCCCAACACCGCCGCCGCTCCGGTATCCATAAGAACCAACGGGACTGTCCTGTCTAGGCTACGAACCACGGCCTGCATCCGGGTAAAATAGTCGGGAAGTTCAGCCGGCGTAAAGATAAAGCTCTCCAGAGTACTCGTTTGCTCAAGCAAATGCTCAAGCTGCCGAAAACGGAATAACCTTTGACTCTCGCCAGCCGGAGCAGCGCCATGGTCCAGTATTGCCACTGAGACGACATCAGGAACAAACCGTATATCCCAGTACGACAAGGCTTTCTCTATCACATCAAGACTAATATCCTCCAGCCTGATGAGTGTATCTGTCTTTATGGAAGCGACCTCATCAGGGGAAACAAGCTGCACTCCCCAGGAAGCAATTTTCTCAAGATAGTCGCTGAAAGAACGAGCCGCTGATGGTGTGGCATAAACCTTAAAGCCTGCTTCCAGATGCCGTTTCAAGGCATATGTGCAGGGTCCACCGCCCATGGTCTCGCCGACAAGGACTATGGAGTCACCGCAGGCAGTAGCTGCCTTTATTTTTTGAGCTACCAAAACCGTAGGTGACGGCAACACCATTTGAATGGCATTCTCCACCGACTGCTTGGTGTCCAGTAACAGGATATCCTGGGTGCCGGAGCCAATATCCAGACAAATTAGACGCATTGCAAAAAATCCATCAAACCTTACTCCCAGACCGTCTTCTTAAGTCATGCTAATGCCGTGCAGCGCCGATAAGCTCTGCTATATCCTTTATCCCCTCTTTTTCCATGAACTTCTCTATTCCCTCCAGAACATCAAGGGGAGCCCGAGGGTTGGCAAAACTGGCGGTACCTACCTGAACAGCACTAGCTCCAGCCATAATAAACTCAATAGCATCGCTGGCACAAGTGATGCCGCCGCAGCCAACAATCGGCAAATCCACACTACCCGCTACCTCATAGACCATAGCTAGCGCCACTGGTTTGATGGCCGGCCCGGATAGGCCACCAGTAACACTGCCAAGTAGTGGTCGCCGTCTAGTTATATCTATAGCCATACCTTTAAGAGTGTTTATCAGGGATAAGCCGTCAGCACCAGCATCAGCCACAGCCATAGCTACTCCAACTATATCGCCAGTATTTGGTGTTAACTTAACCAGTAACGGTAGAGAGGTAGCATCTCTGACCGCAGCAGTTATCCTGGCGGCTGATTTGGGCTCAGCACCAAACTCAACACCACCAGCCTTTATATTAGGACAACTAATGTTTACTTCAAGCCCACTAATACCAACCACCCCATCCAGCACACTGGCCAGCTTAGCGTAATCACGAGTTGTTTCACCAGCGATATTAACGATAATTGGCAGCCGCCAATTGGCCCAAATTGGCGCCTTTTCTTTAATTAACGCGCTAGCACCAATATTCTGTAGCCCAATGGAATTTAATAACCCGCCAGCCGTCTCCGCCAGCCTGGGCTGAGCATTACCGTCTCTGGGGAAAAGAGTAGTGCCCTTGGTAACAATAGCCCCCAGCCTCCCGATATCAAACAGATGGCTATATTCAGTGCCATAGCCAAAGGTGCCCGAGGCCGTCATCACCGGGTTAGCCAACAGCAGGCCACACCTATTTTGGGATACCAGTTGGACTGAAAGCTTCACCGCTACCTCTGCTCTATTTCTGAAGGATAATACTGAATTATAGGCTATATGTGATGGGGAGGCAACTTCTTACCGGTGAAGAGGAGCGGAAACACTATATCACTGATACAACACGGGAGCCAAACGGCCAGGAATAAAAACAAAAAGATAAAAGGGAGCAAAGGAATCCACTGGGCTACACTAAAAGCGGTAAAATAGAATAGAGAAGCCCAAGTACTCAGTAATACATGTCCATAGTGGGGGAACTTGGTGGTCGGTCTTAAATAACCAATAGCAATACCAATAAGTACCGCTGGATTTATGAGCCACCACTCCTCAATAAAAGGAACCTCTAACTCTATCTCTAAACTAAGCAAGGTTCCTCCCAGATAGGGAATTAGGACGTCACTTAGGGTAGCTATGCCAATAGAGCCAAAATAGCCAACCAGAAGAACCGCCCAGACCCGGTGGCTACCATACTTTCTATATATAGCTATCGTCGCCATGGCAGAAAAGACAACATGGAGAGGGTGTAAGGTAAAGAAGATAACTTGGGAAACCCCTGAAGAGACATTAGCCAGAACCATTATTAGCATAATAATAACCCCGGTAATAGCGCCACAGGCAGTAAAAGGGACGTGTCCCTTAAGTTCGCTAGCTATCAGTCTAAGCATTTACAAACCACAAACATTGATCATTAGAAAGCATACTAAAACCTTGCCTTCCCGTCAATAGGCTTTGCCTTATGGTGGTCTACCGGTCTTTAGCCCAACCTAGGAGAAAGACAGCTAGCAAAGATATATAAAACAAGGTATTGATTAAATTAAGAGAATGGGATACACTTAAGGTATGACATACTACAACACCCTAGACCTGAGCCAAAGCCACCTTCGTGGGCACAGTGGTGACAACTGGCGGCAACATAAGCCGTTCCGCCAAGCACCAGTGCCACTGATCTAATCTGCTAAGCCCGCCATTACTCTCTTAAGTACCATTAAGTATGATAGCTTATTTACAGCTTAAAAAGAGGGAAAACAGAATACTTAAGACATAACAAGCAAAAAGGAGGGGAGAGAAGTGACCACTAACATAATACTTCGTCATCGTTTAGAGGATGAACATAAACGTCTGACGGCGCAATTGGAACAATCACGGGATAGCCTTCCTACAGAGAACAGACGAGAGGGTAGCCCCTTTGGCAAAAGGGAAGAGGAGGCTACCGAGACCACTGAGTTGGAGAATAGGATAGCTTTAGAAAAACGCATATTAGACCAGCTGGCTGAAGTGAGGCATGCCCTGCATAAATTCGAAGACGGAACCTATGGCTCATGTGAGAGCTGTGGACAGCCCATAGACCCAGCTCGGTTAGAAGCCCTGCCTCAGGCAACACTGTGTATGGCTTGCAAAGCTACTCAGGCAAAGAATGCAAAGGGGAAATAGTCTTCCAAGGAGCTGGCGGCTTCGGGCACCAAGCTTTTTCCTGACCGCTTTACTGGTGGTAGTCGCTGACCAGCAAAGCAAATCCTGGATAAGGTCAATTCTAGCTGTAGGAGAATCAATGCCTGAGACGGGATTTCTCCGTCTCGCCCATGTCCAAAATACCGGCTCTGCCTTTGGTTTATTTCAAGACCAAGCACTCCTGCTAACTATAGTCGCCTTCATCGGTATTGCTGCCCTACTCTTCTTTGGCCTCTTTGGACACCGCCGATTCCCCTCTCTAGTCACTATACCCGCTAAACTAGCTCTTGGCCTTATTCTCGGTGGCACAGTTGGTAACCTGATTGACCGACTAAACTATGGTTACGTTACCGACTTTATTGCTATTGGCTACTGGCCGACATTTAATATCGCTGATTCCACGGTTGTAGTCGGCGCTATCCTTATTGCCTACCTACTCATTCGTTTAACTGAAAGCAGTGAGCACCGGAATGGACAAAGCATATAGCTTTATCGCTAATCAGTCGGCGATTCGCTTGGACAAGCTTATTGCTGAAAAATGCCCGGGACTCTCTAGGACATATGCTAAAAAGCTCATCACTGATGGCTACGTTACCCTAAATAATCAGGTAGCCAAAGCAAGTCTTAAACTAAACGCTGGCGACAGAGTAGATATTATTATACCCCCCGCTACACCCAACCACTTGTTACCTGAGGCTATTCCACTAGACATCATCTACGAGGATGACGACCTACTAGTCATAGATAANCCAGCCGGGCTGACCACTCACCCGGCACCGGGACACCCGAGCCACACCCTAGTCAATGCCGTCCTAGCCCGCTTACCTAGCCTGCCTGATAGCGGTGATGCATCGCGACCGGGTATCGTCCATCGGCTGGACAAAGACACCTCCGGACTGATGCTGGTGGCCAAGAACAGCCTATCCCTAACTAACCTTCAAAACCAGTTTAAAGCTCGCTTAGTGGTCAAGACTTATCTAGTACTAGTTAAGGGACACTTGTCTCCAGAAAGCGGTTTTATTGATGCCCCCATCGGACGTGACTCCGGCAACCGAAAGCGAATGGCAGTAATAGATAACGGTAGGGAGGCACGCACTGAATACCGCGTTGTCAAATATGTGGGGAACTGTAGCCTGCTTGAAGTCAGGCCTGAGACCGGCCGCACTCACCAGATACGGGTCCACCTTGGGGCAATTGGCTATCCGGTTGTGGGCGACAAGACCTATGGAGTAAAATCACCCCACCTGTCACGGCAGTTTATTCACGCCTCTCGCTTGGGCTTCAAACTACCCCCCACTGATGAATACAAAGAGTTCGCCTCCAAGCTACCTCTGGATTTGGAGCAAGCACTAAAAGATATTGGCTAGAATACTAAAGGTTTAGGTGGTAGAATTAAAGGAAGCTTTAAGTGTAATGAGGTGTTCACGTGAAAGAATTATGGAGTAAGGAACAGGAGATTAAGTTCTTTATATAGCCATGATACAGAAGAGTAATATGCAAGGTTAGCTGAAAGAAGCCTAAGGGAATATAAGCATCAGTTGCCTATCCCTTTAATTGCAAACAGATGACGAACAAACCAGTCAGAGTCCGCTATGCCCCCAGCCCCACTGGTTACCCACATGTGGGCAATATCAGGACGGCCCTTTTTAACTGGCTCTTTGCCAGACACTCAGGCGGTAGTTTTATTCTCCGCATTGAGGATACCGATGTTAGCCGAAAAATAGATGGGGCAGTGGAAGCTATCTTTGACAGCCTCCAGTGGCTGGGTATGGACTGGGATGAGGGGCCTGACGTAGGTGGTAAGTATGGCCCTTACNTTCAATCAGAGCGCCTTAAGAAATACCNTGAGACNGCCGAGCGCCTGATTTCACAGGGTGATGCCTATTACTGCTACTGTTCTCCCCAGCGCCTTGATGAGATGCGAGCCGAGCAGACAAGACGCAAACAACCACCTGGCTATGACCGACACTGCCGAAACTTAAATCAAGAAGAGAAGGATAAAAAAGAAGCTGAGGCTATCATTCCAGTAGTCCGTTTCAAGTCTCCGCTTGAGGGGCAGATCAGATTTAATGACCTAATTCGGGGTGAGGTAGTATTTGAAAACGCTACCATTGATGACTTTGTCCTGCTCAAGTCAGACGGCTACCCCACCTATCACCTGGCTAGCGTGGTTGACGACCACCTAATGGCAATCAGCCATGTGCTTCGGGCTGAGGAGTGGCTGCCCAGCACCCCCCGCCACCTGATGCTATACCAAGTCCTTAACCTTGAGCCGCCGCAGTTTGCCCACCTGCCGATGCTGCTGGGAGCTGACCGAACTAAATTGAGCAAACGGCACGGGGCGGTGGCTATAACTGAGTATCGAGAGCAGGGCTATCTACCAGAGGCTATAGTGAATTTCCTGGCTCTACTTGGCTGGTCTTTAGATGATAAGACCGAGCTCCTATCCCGTAAGGAACTAATAGACAACTTTTCTCTGGAACGCGTCAGCCGGACAGCCGCCATCTTCAACAAAGACAAACTTGAGTGGATGAACGGGGTATATATTCGAAGCCTGAGTCCAGATAATTTTGTCCAGCGGTCTTTGCCCTTTCTAAACAGTGGCTTGCCACCCGAGATAAAGCGACCGCTATCCGTTGACTATATCAGAGATGTTCTGCCACTTATCCAAGAGCGAGCTAAAACTTTAGTTGAAGTACCCGCACTTACCCAATTCTTCTTCATCAGCGAGCTTAGCTATGAATCCAGCCTGCTGATAGTTAAAAAGATGAACCAAGAATTAACCACAAAAGCCCTAGAAACTTCGCTTAAAAGGCTTGAGCAACTACCAGTGTCTGATGAAGAGTCTCTGGAGACTACCCTCAGACCGCTGGCTGAAGAGCTGGAGCTCAAGACAGGTCAGCTTTTCGGCACACTGAGAGTGGCTGTTACCGGGCGGACGGTAGCACCACCCCTGTTTCAAACAATGACGGTACTGGGTAAGGAGTGTTGCCTGAAGAGAATGGTCGAAGCTATCACCAGACTACACAGACTGCAAAAATAACGGTTTTATCTGGCTTTACATAGTAACAAATAGGATCGTAGACATTTTAAGCCCGAGAGTGAAATATGGAACCCAAATACGTTGCCCTATATCGTTCCGGTGAGCTAAAAAAGCGGGCGGAAAGACTTGATAAACGGCTGGCCTCATGCGATATCTGCCCCCGGGAGTGCGGCATAAATCGACTGGAGGATGAAACAAAGTTTTGCCATTCTGGTCGCCGGCCAATAGCCTCTTCATTCTGCGCTCACCACGGAGAGGAGCCAGTGCTGTCTGGTAACCGCGGCTCAGGGACAATATTCTTTGGCAACTGCAATCTGCGCTGTCTCTACTGCCAGAACCACCAGATAAGCCAGAACTGGCAGAGTCAAAAATCAAATGAGCTAGACTGTCATAAGCTTGCCCAGCACATGCTCTACCTCCAAGATGATCTGGGCTGCCACAACATTAACTTCGTCTCACCGTCACATTTTGTCCCCCAGATGGTTCGAGCGGTGCTAGAAGCAGTGCCCATGGGACTTCGGCTGCCGCTGGTCTATAACACTAACAGCTATGATTCCATTAAGACCCTACAAGAGCTTACGGGTATAATAAGCATTTATCTCCCCGACCTAAAATACTCATCTGATGACCAAGGTAATAAGCTATCACAGGCCCCGGATTATGTCAGACATGCAAGAAATGCCATCAAAGAGATGTTCCGGCAGGTTGGGGAACTGGTGGTAGATGAGTCCGGGGTAGCCCAGTGGGGGATAATTATCCGCCACCTCATCCTGCCCAACGGGCTGGCTGGCAGCGAGGAATCCCTTGCCTGGCTGGCAAAAGAGGTTTCGCCCAAGGTTAGCCTCAGTTTAATGTCTCAATATCACCCGATGCACCAGGCGCTCGAGTTTCCACCTCTGTCAAGGACTATCTCACCATCTGAATACAAAGCAGCCCTTAAGATAATGAATGACGCGGGTTTAGAAAATGGCTGGCGACAGGGGATGGGGGCTGATAAAATCTACCTGCCCGACTTTAAAAGTAAAGGACACCCCTTTGCCATCAAGCGCTAGGCGGCTAAAATAACAGAGTTTTGCCTCTAGTGACTGGTAAAGGTACGGTGGGCTTTTAGCCCTTCCTTTTTCGGTTGGCAAAGGCAAAGTGGATTTTAAGACCGTTTCGCTTATCCTTCTTATTCACATTCTCAATGAATGTCTTTAGGTCTTCTTTCTTTTTGGCGCCAGTTTTAGGCACTTTTATCTCCATTCACTATTTAACTAAAAGTTGATTATATCACCTATTCCAGAATAAAGCCATCTACAGAGGACGAAGATATCGACATCCACCAGCGGATATAGTATTATAGCCAATAACAAGACGCGCCGGTAAGGAGATTAGTATGGGCACAAGTGGAGGACGAGCGAGGCAGAAATCTACAGAGTTGGTACCAGGCTTAGTCTCATCTTATAGTAACGGATGGCGGCAACTGCGGAAATATTTCTTAGAGTTGTTCCTGATAGGAATCATGGGTTTCATAATTAGTATACCTTCTGGAATGAGTGGGTTGCCAACACTGATTTTTCTTTGGCTTGGGCTCGTCTATAGTATTTTGATTGTTGGGCCTGTAGAGTATGGGGTGTCATTTGCCTATCTTAAGGCAGCGAGGGGAGATAAGCCAGAGATAAAAGATATGTTTGAGGCTTTTCGTAACTACTGGAACGCCGTTTTAGCTAGTGTAGTTGTAGGTGTTATAGTTTTGATAGGGATTATTGCTTTGATAATACCAGGCATCGTATTTGCCTGTAAGTTGGCTTTTACGCCCTACCTTGTGGTGGATCGAAAAATGCAAGTGATTGAGGCAGTTAAAGAGAGCTGGCGTATGACTAATGGGCATGCGTGGAAAGTGTTTCTTATCGGCCTGTTTGCAATTCCTATCAGCATGGCCGGGCTTATCGTTTTCGGTGTGGGAATCATTGTGGCAACCATGTGGATAAGTCTCGCCTTGGCTTCACTATATCACGCGGTTGCTTCGCCAAGCGGAGCATCCTGGCTAGGGAAGAGTGAATAAGCGAATGCCATTTATTGTTATTGCTGTCGTTTGACTAATCTGGCTGCTTATGTTGCTGATAAGGGATTAGATTTCTGGCTGGCACTTAGGGCAGAGGTAAGTGCCCCGATTTCGCACAACTATCCGCCTAAGTGGAGTGTCGCAGTTAGGACAGTTTTTTCCACGACCATGGGCGACCTTAAACTGAAAGTGAGCCGTGCCCGGTTCACCACTGGGGCGGAGATAATTAATTATACTGGCTCCCCTATTACCAATGGCTGCCCATAATACCTGCTGAATAGCATGATAAAGGCGCTCTATCTCACCTTGGGACAGACTTGATGCCGTCCTTAGCGGGTGAACGCCAGCGGAAAATA
>NZEH01000054.1 GCA_002690375.1 Dehalococcoidales bacterium | reverse complement strand
CAGGTTCATCCGGCTTCTCGATAATATATTTCTATTTGTCTTTTGCTTCTCAACTTCTTCAGGGATTACCATCATTTGGGATAATATCTCATCGCCTTGTGGTGTTTCGGCATAATTCAATATTTGAAAACTTCAGGAAAAATTAAAAAAAATTCGCCAGGTTTTTAACCTATATAATATATATAAATGAAAAAAGGAGAGAAAAAATGGTACGAACAAATTCCACTCAAATGAACTCGGTCAAGGCTGGAGAAATAGAAAAAACAGAGAATTGGCGGGAAAACGAATTAAGGTATTCTAAATTCTCAAAAAAAGAATAAATGGGAAATTTTTCACGATAAAAAAATAATTTTCATCAAAGAAAAAAATAAGAATGAGGTAGTACAATATAACAGTAAGAATAAAAAAAAGAAGGAGGATGATCATATGACAGAGAGTAGGAACGATGAAATGCAGGATTCACTGGAGAATAAACCCGCAGATACATATTTTACCTTGGGTATGCACTTTAATAGAGAACGTGATTGGGAACATGCCATTAAGTCTTTTACCAGTGTTATTGAGTTGGAACCTGATAATGCATTCGCCTATGACAAGCGGGGAATTGTCTATGGAAAAATATCGCACTATGAAGAAGCCATTGCCGATTTTAATGCTGCCATAGGTATTGATGACACTTTTGCCGGTGCTTACAATAACAGGGGATTATCCTATTACAAACTGTACGAGTTTGATAAAGCGCTCACCGATTATAACAGAGCCATTGAGATTGAACCTGATATAGCCCGCTTCTATGCCAACCGCGGACTGGCACACCAATGGAGAGAAGAATATGTATCAGCTATCGAAGACTTCGATAAAGCGATAGAGCTAGACTCTAATCTGATTGAAGCCCACCTTAGCCGCGGAGAACTCTACGCTAACCTGGGTGAATACGAGAAAGCTTTAGCCGACTTCGACCGTGAACTGGAGATCGATCCTAATAACACGGATGCCTATGCCTCCCGTACACTCGTCCTTGATGAAATGGATAAGAACAGTCAAATCGTATAGCGTATAAATTTATAGAACCAGTTACTGTAAAGCTAAATTTTAAATAGGAGAAAAGTAATGAACGCAATCATATCTATTTTCATAATTGCAGCAATTCTTAAATTTATTTGGTATATTATCAGTTTTCCTTATAGATTAATGAAAGAAGTCTTTTTTGAATAAAATTATTTATTAATAATACTTGGAGGTCAGTATAAAAAAATAAAAGCTTGGCTATCAAAATATATATTTAATTGGGAGTTTAAATAATGTCTCTTAATATTAAAGGTAGCATTAATAATCTTTTGGNAAATATTACACAAGAACAAGTAGATATCTGGTGTGAAAACCAAAGAGAAGAAAAAGTATCAGTTAAAGAGTTTATTAAAAGATTTTCTGATTATTCGGATAAAGGCTTAGTTTCTTTAATTACTGCTTTTTCTATGTCAAAAAATATGGATGAAGAAAATGATGTAATCCTATTAGAAAAACAAATAAGGAGAGACCAATAATGGACAAACATTACTACATACAACTGAGCCGGAACGACATCGGGACTGTAAGCTACTTCCCGGGCTTGGAATTGAAAGACGACATGAATTACGACTGGATAGATGATGTACTGGTGCCTGCTGTAAAGCCAATTGCTGAGCGTAAAAGCAAAAAGATACAAGAAACGCCGATAACATTCTGGACTTGCATTCGAAATACAGCCCGCCGGCGGGCAGAGATTTTCCTCTTTGTAACGCCTGCCTACCCCGGGAAATTGATCGAAGATGCACTGAGTAAAGCCTTAGAGCCTTTCATTTATGGCAAGGTTCATGCCGGTATTGAACGCCTACCCGAATATGTATACCCCTGCCTGCAGGTATTCCGCGGGGAACTCATAAGATTTTATCTGAAAGATGATGCAGGCAACCTTTATCTGCCCACTATCACATTGAAAGACGACGAACCGGAACTTGATGTTATCCCAGCTCAGCATATCATTGAGGAACAAGAGGAACTAGGACTAACGCCTGTTGAAGTCAGGATATTAACGATTTCAAACGGCAATGAATGCCGTAAATTCCAGCAGTCGCTGAAAGTCATTGCTTTAGAAGGAAAACAAAGTTCTTGCTAGATGGTTGGGTTATAATTATTTGTGACTCATAATTAGCCTATTCACACACATGCAAATATACGATTAGGAGGTTCTTAAGATGGCATATATTGGGGATATTAAACAGGACATATTACGGACGAATGATGATAGAGTGAAAGAAGAGTACCGTGAAATATTCTATGAAGAAAGCGGTATTCATTATACAAGAGTAGTAAGAGATGATGATTGGGTTCAGGAATATAAACCAAAAATTGTAGATGGAGAAGACCAATTTTTTGATAGTGTTGCCGATATGTTCAGGAGAGTACGTTACGTACGCCGTTCAAAACCGAGGGTAAAGGGGTGGGTACGGCTACCCGATCCTGAAATGCCGTTAAAAGAATTTTGTTTAGCGCTATTTTATTGNGGCGATCGTAATATCCTGAGCCACTGTTTCTTTGCAATTAAGTATACTAAGGAGGCAGAGTTAAAGAAATTCAAGGAACGTCTCGAGAAAGCTTTTATTATCAGATATGAAGACTCAATAGAGCATGAAAGAGAGGGAGACGAATTCATCCCTAGTAGAACTCTTGAACTTATGTATGAAGAATCAACGATTACCTATACCGATAAATTTGAAACAATACGAATAACAATTTTTGATTTGGGAAATCAGACACGTAAATTTGTAGTAGAATTTAAANCCCGCCGTGACCGAACTAATTTCCTTAATATGCTCGACAAAGCGAAAGATATCACGCTTGATGGGATATAAAGGAAAGAGACTAAAAATGGAAGAGGAGAAAAAAGATGACAAATAATCGTATAAGAGAAAACATACCTCCATTATCAAAATCCCGTTTCATGGACGGCCTACAATGCCATAAACTGCTTTATCTGAAGTGCTTTCACCGCGAGCTGGCTACACCACCGAACGAAAAACAACAGGCGCTATTCGATACCGGGACTGAATTCGGGCTTTTGGCCAGAAGGCTCTTCCCTGGAGGGCTGCTGATTGAAGAGGAGTATTTCCGTCCCAATGACGCCATGAGNTCGACTCAGACCGCTCTGGCCGATTCACAAGTATCAGCAATATACGAAGCAGCTTTCGGCTACGATGATGTTGGAATACGCATCGATATTATGACACGCAACAGTGAAGGTAGTTACGATATGATCGAGGTTAAATCCAGCACTCGGGTGAAAGAAAAACATATACCCGATGTCGGTATTCAGCTTTACGTACTCAGTGGTAGTGGAATAGACATCAGACGTGCCTGTCTGGGATTTATAAACAAAGAATACGTCTACTCGGGTGGGGATTATGACTTATCTCAGCTAATTCGTATTGAAGATATCACCGACAAAGCTCATGGCATACAGTCTGAGATCCCGCAGTTGTTGGAGGAGATGAGGAATCAGTTATGGAGCGTTGAGGCACCGGAAATCAATGTAGGCAGGCAGTGTTCGATACCATATACATGCTCTTTCGATGCTCATTGCCGCGCTGGCGAATCAGAGCACCATGTTGGGCAATTACCAGGGGCTGGTGAAAAGCTGCTTCAATCTTTGGAAGAAGCCGGTATAGGTGACATTCGGAATATACCTGTTGAATTCGCGGGACTTANNTCCANNCANCANAGAGTACGCGACTGCGTNGTCAATAATAAGNTNCATCTGGANGACGAACTTCCCCAAGCTNTGNNGCNACTTNAATANCCNATTCATTTTNTNGATTTCGAGACTTTCANCCCCGNATTACCAATCTATNTAGGGACNCGTCCCTACCAGNNANTNCCTTTCCANTGGTCNNATCACATNCTTNAGGAAAGTGGAGAACTAAGGCATGAAGAGTTTCTGCACGAGGGAGCCGATGATCCCCGTGAGCCATTCGCTAGAAGTCTTCTACAAACACTGGGAACAAATGGATCTATCGTTGTGTATTCTAGCTTTGAGGCATCTTGCATTCGCGAACTGGCAGTTACTTTTCCAGATCTTTCTGCTGATCTTCTGGGGCTGCTGGAACACCGGATCGTAGATTTACTTAAACTCGTACGCAAGCACTGTTACCATCCGGAATTCCACGGTTCTTTTTCGCTTAAGTCCGTCCTCCCGGCTCTGGTGCCTGACTTGGACTATAGTGATTTGGAGATTAATAACGGAGATATGGCATCTATTGCTTATGCTGAGATGAGACGGTCAGAGACAGAACCGGAGCGTCGCGAGTTCCTGAGGAAGAGTCTTCTAAAATACTGCGGGCGTGATACTGAAGCAGAGGTTCGACTATTTCGAACATTTGAAAGGATTTATGCAGGAAGAAGAGTAAACAATGAAGGTACTTCTTAAAGAAGACAAGTATTGGGATGCATTTAAAAAATTAAACCTCATGTTCCTATATCAAAGTGGCTCAGATTAAACACGGTGAGTCGCTTTGCCCCACAGCCATATAGAACATATAAGAGAGACCACAACAAGAGCGACACTGGCGATTGTGAAGCTTGCCGAGAAACCGATATGATCAATGGAATAACCTAGCAATGGTATTATGGCACCGGCACCCATCATGCTCCCAGAAAAGTAGATACCGAGTATTGAAGAACGGCGGTGGTCAGGCACTTGGTCGACAATGTAAGCTTCGGACGCAGGTTGAGGGGTATACAAAATAACACCAATCATAAATAGTATTGTACCAATACCAAAGCCGAAGGGTACTATGTTCAGCATGTAGATAACCGGGCCGGCAATGAACGAGGCTACTAAAAGCACTGACACGCTGCCGAAGCGGTCAGATAGGTATCCACCTAAAGGGCTTGCCAGAAGTCCGGCTAAGTAAATGATAGCGATAAATGCTGCAGCTGCCTCCTTAACCAATCCGAAATTATCAACCAGAAACAGTGGGATAAACGATATCGTAGAGATGAGTATAGCTGCGGTGAATGTAGTTAGAATGATAAAAGGCACTAAATGGTGTGAGTGATGTTGAATTGCAGGATGACTAGGAGAGCTGATTGACCTGTGCTTGTCCTTGTCCTTATTCTTTTCTGCTAGCCGCCCTAAGAGTGTGTAGAATATGATTCCAAAGGGAATAGTGGCGACAGCGAGTATGATGAATGGAGCACGCCAATCTAAGGCGACAGCGATAGCGGCGGCAATAAGCGGAGCCAGGAAAAAGCTGGCACTGCCGCCAATTAAGTGGATTCCAAGCGCACGTCCCCGGTTCTTCGGTTCAACTGATGCCGAAATAAGCGGTGGAGAGGCCGGATGGTAGCCACCACCCAGCACTCCCATTAGTGCTAGGGAACCGAGCATCATAGTATAAGTTTGAGAGAGGCCTACTAAAAGTCCGGCAAGTGCAACACCGCAAATAGCTACTGTAATTAATATACGTGCCCCAATGCGGTCGGCAAGCCAACCCGCTGGCAGCTGACNAATACCATAGGACAGAGTGGNTANCGAGAGCAGCAATCCNGATTTGGTGTAATCTAGANCAAATNCGTCACGGATCAACGGCATAAGCGGCACAGGTAGTGCNGTCAGNAGGTGATGTGTAAAGTGTGCCAATACAAATGCAGGTAACAGCCCTCGGAAAAGTGAGTTAAAGCGGAACCTCTTGATATTGCTTACTTTCAAAGTGATTTTACGATTCACGACCTAACTGTACGATATCAATCGTGCCGTTCGTGAATATCATTGTCAATTCTCCTTTTTTGCTAACATTAAGGTCAGACTTTTCGTTAGTATCAGCTCTTCATGTTGACAAACTGCAGAGGAATGTCGTAATCCTGCTCCCTAAGCAGTCGCATAATTTCTTGGAGGTCATCGATCTTC
Source organism: Dehalococcoidales bacterium (assembly GCA_002690375.1). Next base: position 1,829 of record NZEH01000054.1, on the reverse strand, counting down.
TTACCGGTAATCCTGATCTGGGTGTCTTGAATGGCTGGCTTTACCTTGATCTTAAGACTCTTGATGAGTTTGACGATTTTCTGGCTGATTTCTTTGGAGATACCTTCTTTGATAAGGATATCCATCTTTGCTCCACCATGGGAAGTGGGCTCGATTTCCCTAATGTCCAGGCATCTGGAATCCAATTTGAGCCGATTACATTGACCAATGAGCATCTCTGTAACTGCTTTAACTTTCCAATCGTCTCCAGTAGCAATATGAATGGATTTAGCCTTTCGGTCAAAGGTGATTTCAGATTTTACGTTTTTAAAATCAAATCGTGTGAGGATTTCGCGCTTCACATTATTGATGGCATTATCCAGAGCCTGCAGGTCCGCTTTACTCACAACATCTACTGATGGCATTTTTACCTCCTCGATAGTGACAATCCATCGGTTAATTTACCACAAAAATGACCTGTCCCCAAATATTAGTATCAGGCTGAATTAATTCAGGTAATCCTATGTATCGCATTTGTCGTTACGTCATTCGTATAATGACCATGGTTTAAAAGAATACTTAGTATTTCGACATATCAAAGTCATACGGAGATTAGGTTCTATTTAGTGCTGTTACCCCTAACGCGCGCGGGGGGGGGTAAGGTATCATATAGCTGTTATCGGGTCGGATGGCCCAGGAAAGACGATACCGTTTGGTATTATTGCTGGGAGTATATTATTCGATTTCAGCAGTGTAAATTATAGATGATACAAAAGCTGATGTCTTGCCTGTTCCTGTCCGGGTCGAACCAATGGTATCCCGTCCCTGCATAATTGGCGAGATGGCCTGTAATTATATTGGTATGGATATGGAACAATCGAGTGCACGTATACCAGCCATGATATTCAGATGAAAATTGAAGACATCAAAGTTTATTACCTGGCAGCATTTCGGACAGTACTTCGGCCTGTTGGTACAGGATTTAGACCGAAAAACCCCCCAATCTTTGGCACTGAAAGTAAAAGTTGCTCCGTAATTGGAACTTTGAGAAAACTTGTCTGAAAACTTATCAGATGACCTCTTCTCTTTGTAATTAGTTGGAGTTCGGGCCATTCAATATTTAAGAAAACTCCATATAAGTAGCTTTCGAGAAGCTTGTTACAACCTAAACTAGAACTTGTCCCGAGTGTACCGCAGAAACAATGTTCTTGCAGGCGGTTGATTAACAGGGGAGCATACTCAACAAATCACTGGTATATTCAGCTATCGGCCAAGGTATATCTTGGGGAGGGGGGTTGTTTTAAGCAACGGCTTATGCTTTAGGTTTTACCACTACTACAAGGGTCAGCTCGTCATCTTGAATAATGATATCGGTGAACTCTATGTCAACATTTTCATCATCACCCGTTTCTGTTTGGGTTAGCTGGATCAGTAGAGTATCGACCGCCCCTGTGATAGCATCGGCAATCAGATTTGCGGGTACGTTAGCCTCGATTATTTCCACCGCCGGTTTGCCTGCCTGAATACTGACTTGTGCCTGTACCCTGATTGTTACCCCAAAACCGGAGCTCATTTTACCCGTAAGTTCGGCTGCTATGAGGTTACCGCTCTGCAGGTTCAGATCGACAACTGTTACTTCTATTACCATACCGGCGTTTATTGTAGTTCCAACCAGCGACTCGGCTACCTTGTCGTTAACTGTTTCTTCGGAAAAGAGAAGGGTTACTTCGCTGCCTTCACCTGTAGTAGCAACTTGGACGATAGCTTCGCTAAGCCCTTCCATTTCTTGCTCAAAACTTGAAAGTGTTGGTGTTGGTGTTGGTGTTGGTGTTGGTGTTGGTGTTGGTGTT
>NZEH01000053.1 GCA_002690375.1 Dehalococcoidales bacterium | reverse complement strand
TCTAGACAAGCGGCAAACTGGCTGCCGTCTGATCTTGAACATGGCTCCTTTTGTGCCTAAGGCAGGCACCCCCTTTCAGTGGCTGCCGATGGCAAGCCCTCTCACCTTAAATCGTCGTTTGTCTCTACTTAAGAAAAGGCTAGGGGCCAGAGGGATTAAGCTTAAATGTGAAAGCCCTGCCTGGAGCCAGGTCCAGGGAGTTTTGGCCCGGGGGGATATAAAGCTGGCTGAGGTGCTGGCCAATATAGAAGAGGTATCACTATCCGGCTGGCGTAAAGCAGTAAATAAGTGCCAACTGGATATTAATTTCTATGCTCACAAGAGATGGGATGTAGGGCAAGAACTACCTTGGGCGGTGTTGGACTTGGGTATTAAGCCAGACCAGCTGAAACGAGAGCTCAATAGGGCACTGGATTAAGTAAAGCCCGTATGGCACCGCTGGTCAAAAATCTTATCGTCGTCGATAGTAGTAAGTCTCTGTATTTATTCCTCTAATGCTACGATCTCTCTAAAGGTGCCTATGTGCCCAGTCTCAAGATATGTCCCGTCTTTACTGGCGGCGGGCAAGTGGGCTTTGTCTCCAATTTTATGTCTTTTAATTAGAATTACATGCCAATCATTGTAACTGTAAATACCTTGGAAAGCTACACCACTCAGCAAGCCATAGGTTATAATTGGAGTTAAAAAGTAGATGCCGGTTGCGAAACTGAAGCCCATGATCCATAAAGAATAAAGCCAATGGTGAAAATGAATCCTCCATCTTATAAAAGGAACAATAATTGATCTCACTTTACCTCGTTCTCCGACTGATCCGCCTGCCACATATTTACTTGCCAGAATACCTAAAAGCAAGCTCAAGAAAAAAAGATAGCCGAGCATAATGCTCATAGCTATTGTTGATAGGATGATAATCAGCCTTTTCTTCATCTAAAGGACAGTCTCACTTGGCACCATTTCTATAACTACCATGTTATTATCTTAACAGCTATATAGCACATAAGCAAGGTTGTGAAATCTCCATTAGTCTTTATCAAGAGATTATTTATCAACCTCAACCCCAATATTAGTCCCGCTCTCAAGGCGGTTCTAAGCGCCTCCTTCTAACCTATCTTCTTGATAAATACCGTCTACTAGGGTATAGTTTATGTCTAGATGATAGCTGTTTTAAAGAATTTGAAGCTTAATATTAAGCCTAGAACTTTATCCCTCTTAAAACAGGTAGGGAGTTTTTCCGCCAAACATAATATTCAAGCGTATATTGTTGGTGGCTTTGTCCGTGACCTACTACTAAAAAGAGACACCGCTGATATTGATATTGCTCTAACGGCGGATGCGCTGAAGATTGCTCCCGAGCTAGCCATGGCACTCGGTGGCAAGTATATCTTGCTGGATGAGGTTAACCGAGTGGGCCGGATAGTCAAAGCCAATGGGGAAGAACCATCAGAGCAAGTCAAGTGGCAGCTTGACCTCTCAACCGCCCAAGATGGCATTTCAGAAAATCTTAAGCGGCGCGACTTCACCATAAATGCTGTGGCAATTGACCTAGAGAAGCTTATTCAGCCTCAAATCTCCGCTGACGAACAGCCACTAGATGAAGCACAGATAGCAACTCATCTCATAGACCCATATAACGGCTTAAATGACCTCCGTCACGGGGTGGTCAGGGCTATTTCAGAAAAAGTCTTACAGTCGGATGCGCTACGGCTACTAAGAGCGGTGCGTTTAGCTTCAGAGCTTGGCTTTAATATTAGCCGAGAGACTGAAGCTCAAATCAAGTGCCATGCTCACCTTATCACCAGTGTAGCTGGTGAGCGAATACGAGAAGAGCTACTTAGGCTACTAGCGACACCGAAAACCGAACAACTTTTGCTTTACCTAGATGAATTAGGACTGCTAACCGCTCTGATTCCGGAGCTGGCTCATACAAAGGGGGTTGAGCAGCCTAGAGAACACACTTGGGATGTCTTTAACCACTCAGTTAATACAGTAGCTGCTGTTGACTTTGTGCTCCGACAGGGAGATTGGCAATACGCCGGTGGGGAGGTCATTGATCTCGTTCCCTGGTCAGCAGATCTCAAGCAGCACTTTAACCTTAAGGTCAGCAGCGGTAGCACTAGAAGGTTACTCATTAAACTGGCAGCACTCCTTCATGACATTGCCAAGCCGCAAACAAAAATCATTGATGAGCGGGGTAGGACGCGTTTTTTCGGTCACGCCAAAGAAGGAGCGCCAATTGCTGCCCACATTCTAGAAAGGCTGAGGTTTTCTAGTAAAGAAACAAAGCTGGTAAAAGGTATTGTCCACTATCATCTTCGCCCGGTGCAGATGGGCGAGGTGTTTGTGAAGATGGTGGACGTGGCCTGGAAGCAGGATAAGCTTCCCTCCCGAAGAGCAATTTACCGCTACTTCCGTGATACCGGCGNGGCAGCTATTGATGCCCTGTTTTTCAGTTTGGCGGACCACTTAGCAACTAGGGGTCCAAACCTAGACAAGGCTAACTGGCAGGAACATGCCAATATAGTGGCTCATGTCCTGAGCCAGTGCTCCAAGCAGGAGAGGGTGGCCATCACTCCACCTAAACTGATCAATGGGCACGATTTAATAAGTAACTTTAATCTTACCCCGGGACCTAAACTCGGGAAACTTCTAGAAGCGGTACGTGAAGCACAAGCCTCGGGAGAGGTACTAAACAGAGAAAAGGCTCTATCTTATGTAAATCACTTACTAACCTTAGGGGAAGAAGACCCCAGTCAATCTTCCATTAAAAAAGGTTCTAAAGAAGCGCCATGACTAGAAAAACAAACCGGTCTATAATAATAGCTCTAGCTGAACTTATTGGTTGATGACATGCTGAGAAAAAATACACTGATCTTAATAGCCATATTCCTAACTTTCGTCCTTGCCCTACTAGTAGTGCTTCCCGTAGATGAAGGGTTATTGGGTAAAAAGGGGGCACTGCTGGGTCTTGACCTTCAGGGTGGTATTCATCTAGTCTATAAGGCCGATCTGTCCGAAATAGCTTCAGGTGATACGGCTGAGATTATGGACGGAGCGGTAGCGGTTATTGCCAATCGGATTAACCCTCTGGGTGTAACTGAGCCGATTATTAGCAAACAGGGGGAAGACCACATAGTAGTTGAACTGCCAGGGCTTAGCGTCACTGAGAAACAAAAAGAACGTCTCGGACGCACAGCGCTACTTGAGTTTGGTGAACAGGCCACAGAAGAGGAGGAAGCCAGGTGGGAGAATGAACTGGGTCGGTGGAAACCAGCAACCGGCACCATTAATGGACAAGAGCAGGCTCTTAACTCAAGTTACTTTAAAGAGAATACCTATGTCGATAGAGATGATTTTGGCAGAGTACTACTAGTTTTTGAATGGGACGAAGAGGGCAGTACGCTCTCGGAAGAGATTACCAGCCGAATGATAGGTAAGCGGTTGGGTATTTTTGAGGGTGATGCACCATTACTCGGCGAAGATGGACTACCGACTGCTCCTACCGTGCAAGGAGTAATTACCGACTCGGGGCAGATTACGGGTTTAAGCTTCAATGAGGCCGCTGAGCTATCAAAGCAACTCAACCTCGGACGCCTGCCGGTGTCACTGGAGATTATCTATGAACTAACGATATCTCCGGTACTGGGCGCCGATTTCGTGAACTTAAGCCTCAAGGCAGGAGCAATCGGCATAGCACTGGTTATGCTGTTTATGAGCCTCTATTACCGCCTGCCGGGACTGGTTGCCAGTCTGTCCCTAATCTTTTACGGTGTGCTGGTAATGGCCCTGTTCAAGATGATACCGGTAACCCTCACCCTAGCTGGAATCGGTGGCTTTGTCCTATCCATAGGTATGGCGGTAGATGCCAATGTGCTTATCTTTGAACGGATAAAGGAAGAACTTGGGACAGGGCGGACACTGGGGGCAGCTATTGAGGTCGGCTTTAGCCGCGCTTGGAAAGCCATCAGAGATAGTAACATCACTACCTTTATTGTCTGTGGTATCCTCTACTGGGTAGGTAGCAGTATTGTCGCCGGGGCACCAGTAATGGGCTTTGCTTTAACACTATTTATTGGTGTTGCCGTAAGCATGTTCACCGCTATTTTAGCTACCCGAACCCTACTCCGCCTGTTTGTGGGCACCCGCTTAGCTCAGAGGACTAACCTATTTAGCCCTTATCTGCGAAGGAAATGATGATTAATATTACCGATAAAAGGTTTCGCTTTTTTCTCATTTCAGGGGTAGTAATACTCATTGGTATTATCTCCCTAGCTGTCTTTGGTCTTAAAGCCGGGATTGAATTAAGGGGCGGCTCGATGCTAACACTCGGCTTTGAGCAGGAAGTGGACTTGGGTGAACTAAGGTCTGAACTGGCTAGCTTAGGCTATACCAGTGTTATCGTTCAGACTACTGGAGAGGGTGATTACCTTATCCGCACCACTAAGCTAACTGCCGGAGAAAAAACTGCGCTAAAGGAAACTCTAACTGCCAAGTTCGGCTCTTTTGCTGAGAGGAGTTTTGAAGATATAGACCCTATTATAGCCAAGCAAACAGCCAGAACAGCAGCTATTGCGGTGGCGATTGCCGCCATTGGCATCCTCCTTTACGTCACCTGGACATTTCGCCGTATGCCAAAACCTTTCCGCTATGGCGCCTGCGCCATAGTAGCCCTAGTTCATGACGCCCTAGTAGCACTGGGAGTCTTTTCTATCATCGGCGGTATTCTGGGCTGGGAGATAAATTTAATGTTTATTACCGGTCTACTAGCTGTCATTGGCTACAGCGTAAATAATACCGTTGTTATCTTTGACCGAATACGTGAGAACCTGCTTGAGAGCCCGAGCTCTGATTTTGATGTTATCGTCAATAACAGTCTGGTTGAGACCCTAACCCGTTCCCTAAATACCAGTCTGACCACCATAATTGTGGTGCTGGCCCTGCTGCTCTTTGTCGGAGCAACGATTCAGAACTTCACCGTAGTACTACTGATTGGCGTTATCGCCGGCACCTTCAGTTCGCTCTTCATTGCACCATCACTACTGGTGGTCTGGGAGAAGGGTGAATGGAGGCGGTTTATTAAGCGGCGACTGCTAGGATCATCCACTAATAATTAGGTAAGCTCAAGGTAGTTTGTGTATCTCCTTTATCCGTTCAACCAAAGAAGTAATGTCTTGCGCCTCAACCCTGTGAGGTGACTCACCCAACGGGTCTTCAACAGTGGTGCTACCAAGAAGGACGCCAAGGGTAGCTCTTACTGAAGAGGACAGACCGACAAGATTATAACCGCCCTCAAGGCTGAAGACGAGACGCCCACTACATAGCTTATCAGCCATCTCCTTTATAACCCTGACCATCCGGGCAAAGCCAGCGACAGTCATCTCCATCATGGCTAGCTCATCAGCCCAGTGAGCATCGTAGCCGGCAGAGACCAAGACAAGCTGAGGCTTAAAGTGCCTGGCTGCTGGAATAATAATTTCTCTAAAAACTTTTAGATATTCACTGTCACCACAGCCCGCCGGCAGGGGTATATTAAGCGTAGTTCCTGCACCTTGTCCACCGCCAGTCTCATCAATACCGCCTGTTCCCGGATAGTGGGGATACTGATGAGTTGATATGTAGAGCACTCGGGGATCATTATAAAAAGTATCCTGTGTGCCATTACCGTGATGGACATCAAAATCAATAACAAGAATGCGCTCTAGCTTATATTTATTTATGGCATACTTGGCGGTAATAGCTACATTATTAAACAGACAAAAGCCCATAGCCCCCTCAAGAGTAGCATGATGCCCCGGCGGTCTGAGCAGGGCAAAGGTGCTAGCCACCTCCTCATCCATAACCGCCTCAGTGGCTCTAATGGCACCGCCGACAGCGTAAAGGGCGGCCTCAAAGGAGTCAGCCGACATTATGGTATCGCCGTTCAGCCAGCCACCGCCTTTCTGAGCCATATCCCGGATACGAATTATATGCCGCTTCTCGTGTACCAGAGATAGCTCCTGGGTGGTGGCAGAGCGGGGTTCAACAGGCACCAGCTGAGATTTAAGTCCACTCTGTTCAAGATGAGTCATAATCGCCACTAGCCTCTTGGCGTTCTCTACATGTTCTCCGGTATCGTGCTTGAGATAAATTGGACTATAGACAAAACCGACTTTCATAATGTACAACGCGCTTTACCAAGAAAGTACCAGTAGAACGATGGTGCCATATCTGGCTTCTAATATTCTACGTCAACCCCTCTTTCCTCAAGCTGGGGGATATAGACATTCACTGACATGGCGCTCAAGGGATTGTTGCTCAAATTCACAGTATCCCCAGCCGAAAGCCCGGTGTTCTCGACTAGGGCTGAGATGTCGCTAATGTTGTTATCCATAAGGTCAAGCCCCTGCAGGTCATTAAGCCCGGCTAAGGCTGAGATGTCGCTGATGT
>NZEH01000052.1 GCA_002690375.1 Dehalococcoidales bacterium | reverse complement strand
TTTCATCGGCTAAGTTCTCAACTGGCAATAGTTTTAACTCATCAACTGTCATAGTTGGATACTTTTCTTCAAGCCGAATTGTTCTATGCAGACTGGGGCTATCCTCCCTCATTTTCCCAGAACGGATCCCCTTACTCCCAAGACCAGTAAATTGCCACGGGGGGTCAGCGTAGATAATTTGATATTTCTTGTTCGGTAACTTGACTGGGATTTTCAGCTTATCACCATAAGAAATAGTGTTCACCTTCATCTGTTTAGTCCTTTTATCAAATAAATTATAGTTTTATATTTCTCAATTCTACACCACTTCCCTAGGCTCTTCAACTGCGGATGCTAAAGCTACTTCTTGAAGCCTGCCACTCCATTTGCAGTCGAGCTACAATCAAGCTATACTCTTAACATAGTCCTTCCAATATGGGTTAGCTATGATCAAAATGATACGCTTTTTACCACTACTGGTCCTGCTACTCATAGTCCCGAGCGCCATCCATGCCCAAGAGGCTAGTCCTACCATAGATGTGCTCCATATTAAAGGAATCATCAACCCCGTTCTGGTTGGTTATGTTGAACGCGGTATTAAAGAGGCCGAGAAGGACAATGCTATAGCCCTCGTCATCCAGATGGATACACCCGGCGGCTTAGATAATGCCATGCGCGATATTATACAGCTTATAGATAGAGCTCAGATACCCATTGTGGTCTATATACCACCCGGGGCTCAGGCGGCCTCAGCCGGTTTTTTTATCACCATAGCCGCTGATGTCGCCGCCATGGCGCCCGATACCGCCATCGGCGCCGCTACTCCGGTAGCACTAGGCACTGAAGGTGAAGTCCAGATGTCGGAAGAAATGAAGGCCAAGGTTACCAATGACGCTATAGCTTATGCTAAGGCTATTGCCAAAGCCCACGAACGCAACATCGAATGGGCCGAAAAAGCAGTCAGAGAAGGGGCTTCAGTCCCCTCCTATGAAGCCCTAGACCTTAATGTCATTGACATTATTGCCGCTGACACAAGTGACCTCATAACCCAACTGGATGGCTTTAAGGTAACCATGCTAGATGGCAGCACGCTCACTCTTAAAACCCAAGGCGCCACAACAAATGACATCAAGATGAGCACCATAGAGGATTTCCTCTTTGCCATCAGTGACCCAAATATCGCCTATATACTGTTGAGTCTGGCTATACTTGGCATCACCGTTGAGATTTTTAACCCAGGGCTAATCTTCCCTGGCATAGTCGGTGCCATTGCCGGACTGCTGGCCTTCTACTCCCTGGGAATGCTACCGGTAAACTATGCTGGTGTTTTGCTTATGGTCTTAGCCTTAGTTCTTTTTATCGCTGAGGCTTTTACAACAACCTTTGGTCTGCTTACCGCAGGGGGCATAGCTTCACTAGTTATTGGCTCCCTAATCTTGTTTCCTGGAGGTGATTCAATGTTCCAAATAAACCCATGGCTCATTGCCGCTGTAGCCATCTTTTTTACCGTTTTGCTCGTTTTTATAGTTAATCGAGTCGTAGCCGCGCACCGACGCCAAGCCACTACCGGTAGAGAAGAACTGCTGGGGAAAACTGCCATCGTTAGAACGGCCCTTAAGCCTGAAGGCACAGTGTTCCATGAGGGTGAAATCTGGGCAGCATTACTTGACAAAGGCCTGGCAGAGCCCGGGGAGGAGGTGCTCATAAGCAAAATTGATGGTTTAAAGCTATATGTGACCAAAAAATAATAACAAAGGAGGTAGCTAATGGATAACTTCATTCCTGTCGCTGTAGTACTATTTGCTCTATTTGTCATCCTATCAATGGCGGTAAAAATTGTTGCCGAATATGAACGGGGGGTTATCTTTCGCCTGGGAAGACTAATAGGCGCTAAAGGACCCGGTCTATTTCTCATCATCCCCTTTGTTGACCGCATGATAAAGGTAGACCTGCGGGTAATAACTATGGATGTTCCATCACAGGAGGTGATCACCAAGGACAACGTTACCGTCAGGGTAAACGCTGTTGTTTACTTCAGGGTAGTTGACCCTGAGTCATCGGTAGTCAAGGTTCTAGACCATATCAGAGCCACCTCGCAGATATCCCAGACGACACTGCGCAATGTATTGGGACAATCCGAACTGGATGAACTATTAGCCTCCAGGGAAAAGCTCAATCAGATGTTGCAGAGGATAATTGATGAACACACCGACCCCTGGGGGATAAAGGTCAGCACCGTGGAGATTAAGGAGGTTGAGCTTGCTGAAACAATGAGGCGGTCTATGGCGGCTCAGGCTGAGGCAGAGAGGGAGCGGCGAGCCAAAATTATCCATGCTGAGGGTGAGCTCCAAGCCTCAGAGAAGCTGGCTCAAGCCGGGAGCGTTATCGCTAAAGAGCCAACCGCACTGCAGCTTCGGTACCTGCAAACACTGACCGAGATTGCCTCGGAGAAAAATAGCACGCTGATCTTCCCACTGCCCATAGACCTGATAAATATGTTTATGAAAAAGAATACTGACGCCCAATCAGGCGAACAGACCAAGGAATAGCCATAGAGCAAAAGGAACGATTGTCGGTCAGAGGTGGCTTGATGAAGGGTAGTGTTATGCCTTCATGCAGGTGTGTTATCCCTCGCTATTTATGTCCTGCAGGCTAACATCACCAGCTGAAATCTGGCTCAGGCTGCCATTTAAGCCACGCAACAGCAAACTGCCATCTCTGGCTACAGATTCGGCAATGCCTTCATATATAGCTTCACCCGCGGAGACACGGACTTTCCTGCCTAGCGTCACCAAGCTATTCCGCCACTCCCGATAAACAGAGTCTCCGGCTGGCAAAGACAGGTATAAGTTCTCTATTTTAACCAATAGACACCTGAGCAACTCTAAACGAGACACATCCCTTCCCAACTCATCGGAGAGACTGGTGGCTGCCGGTAAAATATCAGTAAAATCGGAGGCCCTAAGATTCACATTTAGGCCAATGCCAATAATAGCATAATCCACACTACTACCTCGGACACCACTTTCAATGAGAACGCCACACACCTTCTTGCCATTAACCAGAACATCATTGGGCCACTTAATATGCGAGCACAGACCGGTGACCGCCCAAATGCTATGAACTACCGCCAGCGAAGCCACCATAATAAAGGAAGGTAAATAGGCCATACTTGGATAAAGGACAACAGATAAAGAAACACTACCTCTGGGCGATAGCCAGACACGATTCAGCCTACCCTTGCCTGCAGATTGCTCATCAGCGATGACTACCGTCCCCTCTGGTGCTCCCTGCTGGACTCCTTCTCTAGCTACCTCCATTGTTGAAGACAGTCTAGGATAATAATTCACTCTCTGACCAACAAAACGTGTTTTTAGGCCACTACTAATGGCTAGGGATGATAAATCACCAGCTGTCATACCCATCTCAATCTGCATTAAGCCAAGCTATTATAGGCGTCTATCAGTAGGGGTGTCAATGCCAAAATCGAGAATATCCTTGACACCTCACCTAGCCGACACCTATAATCCTCATAGGTTCTATTAGCCAGCCATTCTGAGGAATAAGCGGTGGTTTCTCGGCCAAAACATGGTTATTACTATGACAGAGCGTATCGTCGTCAGCAGCGACCATACCGGCTTTGAGCTTAAAGAGGCCATCAAAGGATTCCTTAATGAGCTGGGCTATCAGGTGGAGGACGTGGGAACCTCAAATACCAACCCGGTGGACTACCCAAAGTACACCCTTAAGGCAGCCAAAAAGGTGTCCTCAGGCGACTACAGTAGGGGTATCGTCTTCTGTGGTACCGGCCAGGGAGACGCCATAGTAGCCAACAAGGTTGTCGGGATAAGAGCAGCACTGTGCTGGGATAGCCTAACCGCCGAACTCAGCCGCTCTCACAACGATGCTAATATACTGGTGCTGGGTGGCTGGATACTAGAAAAACGCCTAGCCAAGGAGATAGTCCGTGTCTGGCTTACCACCCCTTTCGCTGGCGGCCGCCATCGCCGCCGACTGGAGCAAATAAAAACCCTAGAGACCAATAATTGCCTCCACCGACGTAAAACATATGACATCAGCCTAACTATCCACCCCGGCATGCTGGTATGGCCGGGTGACCCCCCGATAACAATTGACACTGTTACGTCCATAGCCATGGGAGACTCAAGTAACGTCTCGCTACTCCATACAGGTACCCATACCGCAACCCATATTGATGCCCCCCGCCACTTTATCCCAGGGTCTGCGGGCATAGATAGCACGGCACCGGGGGTGCTTATGGGGCCAGCCCGTCTCTGTCAGATAGCGGGGGTACACCACATTAATCGTAAGGTGCTGGAGGAACTTGAGCTTCCCGGTGTCACCCGTCTGCTTCTAGGCACCCGGAACTCAGTCTTTATCAAAAAGAAACAGCTTGAACTTGACTATGCCTTTATTTCAGAAGACGCTGCCCGCTACCTAGTTGATATTGGTATAAAGCTGGTGGGCATTGACTATCTCTCCATAGAGGAATATTCTAAAGAAGGCCACCCCGCCCATAATATTCTGCTTGGCGCCGGGGTGATAATAGTGGAGGGGCTGGACCTTACCGAAGTTCCAGCCGGGGATTACGAGCTCATATGCCTGCCCCTAAAACTCAAGGACGGGGACGGTGCTCCGGCACGGGTGTTCCTGCGAGAGGTATAATGGACAAACTAAGCCAAGTGGTGCCAGCCATTCTTACCGACGACCCTCAAGTCCTTAAGACTATGGTGCGCCATGCAGAGTCCTTCACCAACTGGGTACAGATTGACATTATGGACGGCCAGTTCGTGCCTTCCCAAAGTATAACTTATGAGCACCTGGCCAATCTGCTGATGAAACTAAACTATGAAGCTCACCTTATGGTGCTTAATCCAGAAGAGTATCTTGAGGGCTTTAAGAAGGCGGGAGTCAAGAAGGTAGTATTTCACTACGAAGCCACCCATTCACCACGAGGAGTCATCTCCTTAGCTAGACGCCTCGGTTTGGGAGTTGGTTTGGCTATTAACCCCGATACACCGGTCTCCGCCATCTTACCTCTAGTCAGCAAAGTAGATAGTGTGCTCTTTCTATCGGTATACCCCGGTTCCTATGGCAAGGAATTTATACCCGAAGTGCTGGACAAGGTAATTGAGTTCGGCGCCACCTGCCCCGGCGTGGAGATAGGCATAGACGGCGGCATTAAGGAAGATAATATTGGTGAGATTGCCCAAGCCGGGGTTAGCGTCATCTATGTCGGTAGTGCCATATTCAATAAAGAACAGCCTAGTAACAGCTACCGCCGCCTCGTCACCCTAGCCCAAGAGGGTTCGCGGCGCCNGACACAGTGACTCTGAGTCTCTCGGAAAATTGTTGTAATTACTGCCTCCGGCCCTGAAGCAGGCGTATTGCTTCATCGGCCATATGCTGGGCACTCAGTCCAAAATNCTCATAAATTACCTTGCCTGGGGCTGAGACGCCAAAGCGGTCTAGGCCAATGGCGATACCTTCTGAACCTATATATCGTTCCCAGCCCAGCGTGGTTGCCGCCTCTATAGAGACCCGTGCCCAATTACTGGGGGGTAAGATACTATTACGGTAGTCTTCCGGCTGAGCATCAAACAACTCCCAGGAAGGTAGTGAGATGATGCGGGCAGCGATACCCCTCTCTTTAAGTAGTTTCCCTGCCTCAAGGGCAATGGGCACCTCTGAGCCAGTGCCAATGAGNATAACATCGAGTGCTCCTACTTCTTGTCGCAGGATGTAGCCACCATGCTGAACTCCGCTGGCGGGAGCCAGTACCGCCCGATCCAGCAGTGGCAGCTTTTGNCGGGTGAGCACCAGAGCTGTTGGACCCTGNTGCCGCTTGAGGGCTATTTTCCAAGCCTCTACCGTCTCGGTGGCATCAGCCGGACGTAGTACTATCAGATTAGGGACTGCCCGCAGAGCGGCCAACTGCTCTACTGGCTGGTGTGTNGGCCCATCTTCNCCCAGACCAANCGAGTCGTGACTAAAAATATATATTATCCGCAGCCCCATTAGCGCCGCCAGGCGTAGCGGCGGGCACATATAATCATAAAAGATAAGGAACGTTGCCACATAGGGGATTATACCCCCATGAANAGCCATGCCACTGGCTATGGCACCCATGGCATGCTCCCGAACGCCAAAGTGCAAATTATGACCACGGTAGTCATCAGAACCGTAATGCCTTTTTTCCTTCAGGATAGTCTTGATGGAAGGCGCCAAGTCCGCCGAGCCGCCAACCAAAGCATGGATTCTGGATGAAATAATATTCATCATTCTACCAGAGGCTTCACGGGTGGCAATAGGCCCCTCTTCCCCCTGAAAGAGGCTAGCCAAGTCACTGTCCCACCCCTGCGGCAAGTCTCCACTTAAGTCTTCCTCCAGCTGACGAGCCTCATTAGGATAGGCATAACGATACGCTTCCAGTCTAGCCTGCCATTCTTCCTGATAGCACTGGCCGCGTTCCTGTGCCTTACGATAATGGGCTAGTGCTTCGGGTGGAACAGTAAAAGGTTCTTTATAAGTCCATCCCAGATGCTCTTTAGTCAAACGTACTTCTTCTTCACCCAGCGGTTCACCGTGAGCTAAACCGGTACCCGCCTTATTGGGGCTGCCATAGCCGATAATGGTCTTGCAGATTATAAGACTAGGACGGCTAGCTTCTTCTTGAGCCATACGGATAGCTGAGTCCACAGAAGCTATATCCATACCATCAATGGGACCAACCACATGCCAACCGTAAGCCTCAAACCTTTGGGGAATATTCTCGGTGAAGGTGACATCAGTGTCACCCTCAATGGAGATATCGTTATCGTCATACAGGTAGATGAGCTTCCCCAGTTTAAGTGTCCCGGCCAGTGACGCCGCCTCAGATGAAACACCCTCCATAAGATCGCCATCAGAGACTATGGCATAGGTATAATGGTTAGTAATCTCAAACTCGGGGCGATTGTAATGCTCNGCCAGCCACCGCTCGGCAATAGCCATACCGACCCCGTTGGCAAACCCCTGCCCCAACGGCCCCGTAGTCACCTCAACACCGGGGGTAAGCCCGTACTCCGGATGGCCGGGGGTCTTGCTCCCCCACTGCCGGAACTGCTTGATTTCTTCCAGTGGTAAGTCATAACCGGTTAGATAAAGAAGAGCATAAAGCATGGCCGAGGCATGCCCAGCCGAAAGGATAAATCGGTCCCTGTCTTGCCATATTGAGTCATTCGGATTGTGCTTGAGGAAACGGTCCCACAGCACATGGGCCATGACTGCCGCACCCATGGGCGCTCCAGGATGACCGGAGTTAGCCTTCTGCACCGCGTCNACAGCCAAAAAGCGCAAGGTATTGATGCAAAGTCTATCAAGCGTCATGGTGACCAGGCTCAANTCTCCGGGGGATTATTGTTTAATTATTCAGACTAAAATGACCATTAAAAAGTAAAGTAATTACTACTCATTCTATACTATTATCTGGNTCTTTTTCAATAGAGCGCGATGCCTGTTCTCTGACTNTCAGTCCCCGACCAATACGATAGGCTCGAGCGATTACCTCACCAAAGGCATGATATTGATGAGCCAGACCCTCTGAATAGATAAAGGGCTTAATCTTAACTACATCTGGTTTNCCACCAGTGAGGCAGNTCNCGGTAATATAGGTTTGCTCAATTTTCCCAATTATGAGGGCATGACTACCCAGATTTAAGGTATGCACCACCTTACACTCCAAGTTTACCGGGCACTCATCAATCATNGGAGCATCACCTAGTTCGCCGTAAAACGTACTAAACCGACAGACCGCAACCTTGTTAACTTTAGCTCCAGAGGTAATGCCGCAGTAATCCGCTTCACTTACGATATCAGTGGAAGGTATGTTAACGGAGAAACTACCCGTTTTCTTAATGCCTTTATAGGTATAACGACGATGCTGCAGCGCTATTGAAACCATCGGTGGACTACTATTGGCAATACCACCCCATGCAACAGCCATAAAATTTGGCTTACCGTCAACGTCTGCCCCGACTAAGAACGCAGGCATGGGATAGGCAAACGTCTTAGGGCCCATCTTAACCTTACTCATAGCTTTCCCCCCTCTCGGCAAACTTCACCGCTTTCTAAGCACTCATACCATTCGCCCAATAGATAAATTATAGCACATGTAGTTCTCATCAAAATGNNACTTCGACTCGTCNTANTGCTTGCATAGNGACCCTNTATTTGTTANACTGCCATGATATGGGCCGTTAGCTCAGTTGGTAGAGCACCTGACTTTTAATCAGGGTGTCACAGGTTCGAGACCTGTACGGCCTACCAGATTTTGAGGCTAAAATACCCCTGCCCCTTTGATTGAAAGCAGGGGTATTTTCATTTTAGGCCGATTTTATTAGCCTCTGTGGATTTATCAATCTGGTTTTTGTCTGATGTTATTATATTTTTCTGCACACTACCACCAACTAGCTGATAATTTTGTATAGAAATGCAAAAGGTGTCAGACAAATATAATTGACTAGGGTATTGACAAATCGAATGATTGTTGTTATAATTGTAACAGTAAATATAATAGTGATGATTATGATGAATCAAGCGCATGGGTTTCAGGTGACAAATAGGGGCAGGACGTTCTATCTCTTTCGAGCAAAAGTGGAGAAAGGCTTGCTAAATGTCATGCCGCAGCGAGTCACAAAATATGGTCTGACATTACACGGGCGGGAGTATCCAGTACGACAGGTATTAGCTATAGCCACCGGGACACCGATAATAGAATGGAGCACGACCAATGCTTATCGCATCTTACAGAAACTGGGATTTAAAATATCTGTTCATGGATGAAAATATCTTAAAGGCTGATTTATTACGACAGAGTTGAATCTGTAGTATGGCT
>NZEH01000051.1 GCA_002690375.1 Dehalococcoidales bacterium | reverse complement strand
CCGGTGTGCTGGGTGCGCTTGCATTGGCGATGCTAAGCGATAGCGTTGCCTTTCTTTCCAACACTGCGTCTGGTATAGAGGCAGTCATCCACTTCGGCATCGCAGCAGGTATAGCCATGGTCTCCTCGTTTATCGTCTTTGGTGTAGTGCTCCCCTTGGCCATGATGCGCATAGATCGGCTCCAGCGCCCACCCTCCACCATGCCTTCAAGGAGAGCGCGCCTCATGACGCTCTTAAATAGTCTGGTTGTGGCGGTGCTTGCTGGCACCAGCGTAATCTTTCTGGTGGCGGTTAGCAAGCCGATGGGTGTTGCCGTTCTGCTCGGTGTGATTGTTGTCTCCTTGGTAGTGCCCGTACTTGTCATGCATCGACGACAGTCTCATCGCACACCAGCGCCAATCTCTGCTCAGCCGGAGGCAAGCATATCACCATCACTTAGAGTATCTAGCGGTTGGCTCGTTACCCTAGTTTCTGGGATTGCTCGCTACCGCCTGGTGGTCTTGGTGGTCGTCATCGGGATAACCGCCGCCGCGGTACTATTCGCCACTAAGCTGGAGGCGACCTTTGATGTTAAAGACTTCTATGCCAGTAAAACAGACTTCGTGGTCGGTCTGGACAAGATAGGCGAACATGTAGGTGAGACGGGCGGTGAGCCAGGTGTTATCTACATCAAGGGAGACCTGAGCGACCCCCGGGCACTTGCAGCCATTGACCAGTTTATCCTAGACCTTGCCGACAACCCCAACATCGCCAAGCGAGCCGATGGTGAGGTGGCAATTTGGCCAAGAACAGTTGTCGCCTTGTTGAGGCATATGACAGGTAATGACTACGCTCTCACTCGTGTGGCGCTGCTCACAGGGGTGCAGGTCGCCGACGTCGACGGCGACGGGTTGCCAGATTCCCAAGCGCAGATCAAGGCTGTTTACGACTACATGCTCACTGAGGGAGTACCCTTGGGCGAGAGCATACTGGTCTATACCTCCGATCAAGTCAGGGAGGTGCTCTTTCACGATTCTGGTGGTCTCCAAGATGATGTAACTATCCTGACGGTAGCTATCCCCGGCACACGCGAGCAACAGAACGTTATTGCGGCACGTGATTCTCTTACCGATAATCTGACAGTCCTGAGCGAAAGCCCCACTATTACTCGTGTGGGGCTTACTGGCTCGCCGTTCACTCGGCTGGTTCAGCTGGACGCCACTGCAAAANCCTTACAGAGGTCCCTGCCGATAGCGGCGGTGGCGGCGTTGGTGGTCCTTCTCATTGTGATGCGCTCACTTCGCTATGCTGTGGTAACCATCATTCCTGTTGGGCTGGTGGTGGCATGGCTCTACGGGCTTATGTACGTGACTGGATTTGCTTTTAACCTTGTGACAGCCACTATTGGCGCCGTGTCTATTGGCGTGGGGATAGATTACTCTATACACATGACGGAGCGGTTTCGGGAAGAGATGCATAGAGCGTCGAACAAAGTACAGGCCCTGCGACAGGCGACTGGCGGAACGGGGGTGGCACTACTGGCTTCTGCTGCATCCAGCATTGTGGGCTTTACTATTATGGGTTTCGCTCCCATGCCTGTGTTTTCTTCTTATGGAATACTGACAGCCCTCATGATTTCCCTTGCCTTGTTCGCATCTCTTATGGTTCTGCCATCACTTTTGTTGCTGGTGGCTCCAGAGAGGAAATAGAGGAGACCCTAGACATATCCGAGACCTAGGGCAACTTGGACGGCTAGGAGTTCGGCAATCATTTCGATAGGGTATTGACGAAAGTCTGCGAACTGAGTANACTATCTNTAGAGAATTCCACCCGAATGTTCATGAGAGGGGTGTAAAGTGAAATTAGTGGTTATAGGTTGTGGGCAGTGTGGCGGTAGGATTGCTGACACGTTTGGTATACTAAACAAAAAGGCGCAAGTTCAGCGTGGGATGAATATTTTTACCAATATCTTAGCTGTCAACACAGATATTGCCGACTTAAGCGGGCTATACCATATAAAATCTGATGATCAGCATAGAATCCTCATTGGAGACCAAAGGACCAGTGGTCACGGTGTTGGTAAAATAAATGAACTTGGTGCTGAGATAGCCAGTGAGGATGGCGATAAAGTTCTAGAAAGNATAAGAGCAACGCCAAAACTCTCTGAGGCGGATGCTTTCTTGTTGGTTGCTGGTGCTGCTGGCGGTACTGGCTCCGGAGCAATACCGATTCTGACACAGCAATTAAAAGAGCACTACACCGAAAAACCGGTATATAATCTTATAGTTCTTCCTTTTAGGTATGAAGAGGTGACAGAGGAAAGGTCTATTTATAATGTGGGCACATGCCTTAAATCCGCCTACTTGGCGGCTGATGCCATATTTTTAGTGGACAATCAAAGATATGTTAAAAAAGAAGCCTCGATTAAAAAGAACATGGCTAAAATTAACTACCAAGTAGTTAAACCATTTTACAATTTACTTTGTGCTGGTGAAGAGACGAATCCCAAATACGTTGGGTCAAGGGTGCTAGATGCTGGAGACATAATACAGACTCTGTCAGGATGGGCAGTAATAGGCTATGGTACGGTACGAGTACCGCGGTTTAGATTTCCCTTTGAAGAAAAGCTCGATTTCAGGCAGAAGAGCACCACAACCCAAAGGGGAGCTCAAGCGATGGATGAGGCCATCGGTGAGTTAACGCTCAAGTGCAATCCTACAGATGCCAAGAAGGCGCTGTATCTCCTAACGGCACCACCCGAGGAAATGAATATGGATTTGATAAAGGGGCTTTCAGCTTCTCTAAAGAACATGGCCACGGAAGCCACAATACGCAGCGGTGATTACCCCAGGGTAAAGGGTTCACTGGATATTACCATCATACTGTCCGAGCTTATTGGTTCAAGAAAAGTCATGGATTATTTTACTAAAGCTATCAGCTATATCTCTAGTGCTAAGAGGAGGCGTGGTGGGATAGAGTATGGCTACAGAGGAATTGAGGAAACATTTAAGGATATACCTTCACTTCTGTAACTTAGCCGTCTAAGTCTAAAGCGAATGATGTATTAAGCACTCTCAACTTTATTCTCCTACTTTCTCTCCCTGGAAGATTTTCCAAGCTTGTGACGTAGTGTCTTTACAGTCTTTCCATGCTTGCCTTAGAGTCTCTTTTCGGACTTTTGATGCTTGGCCTATACTCTCCTGGTAAACCTCCATGGCTTTCTCGTTAGCTTTCTTGGATGCCTCTTCAGCCTGCTGAATAAGTTTCTCACGGGTGGCTAGGGCTTGTTCTACAGCTTTATCCCAAGCCTTGTTAGCTTGAACTTCTACCTCTATGTAGACCTTCTCCACCTGTTGTTCTCGTTCCTTATACGCCCTTGCCACTTCCTTTTGAGCCTCAATGTAATCTGCATAGGCCCTCTGAGCCCGGCCCAGAAGTTCAGCAAGAGGGTCCATCACCTGCTCAGGAGTCTCGGCAGCCAGTGTTACAGCTTCCTCTTTTGCTTGCTTCAGAACTTTATTGGCTTGTCCTTTCTGATTCACCATAAAATACCCCCTTGAATGTGTTATTTTCTATTTTATTTACTACTAAGGCTACTTCTAAGCATCTTCATTCTTTACAGTACTAGCTTATCTCAACTCTAATATGGCAATATTTATGTTAGGTTATTTAGGTTTCTTCCNCTTCACTTCCTTCCTCAGCTTGCTTGCCTTCGCTAGCGGCATACATTNTGGCTAGGGATTCCAAACGAGTNTNAATTCTCTTCTGGGGCTCTTTGTCCCTTCCTTTTTTCGTTACGGTGCTTCCTTCTCCACTTTCGCTTATCGCTTCCTCAAAAAATCCCACCGCCGGCTCAGCCACCCCTTTAGCTGATTTATCTACTTTCTCTGCTATGCTAATAGCTTCCTCGGATGTACTTGCCGCTGCCTCGGCAGTCTGCGGGGTCGATTGCCCGGTCATTTTATCGGTTTCTGCGGTATCACCTAGCCATTGCTCAAATACTCTTGTCCACGCCTTGGCTGCCTCTTTAATTTTTCTCTTTGATGCCTCAGCAGCTTCCTNAGACGCTTTCATTGATGCCTCAGCCGCTTCTCTAGCCGATTTGCTCACCTCCTCAGCTCTACTTATTACTTCTCCGGATGCTCTTTTTGATATCTCGGCTGCTTCTTTGGCCGACTTGTTCACTTCCTCGGCTTTGCTTGNCGCTTCTTGTGATGCTCTTGTCCAAGCTGTAACAGTCTCTGTAGCTGATTTTGTGATTTCATAAGCATGGCTTATGGTTTCCTGTGATGCTCTTATCGCTTCCTCTGCCGCCTTCTCGGCTGATTTACCTGCTTCCTCAGCCTTGATTGCCGCTTCCTGTGATGCTCTCCTCGATGCTTCAGCTGTCTCCTCGGCTAACTTTCCTGTTTCTTCGGCCTTACTTATCGCTTCCTGGGATGCTCTTATCGATATCTCCCCAGCTGATTTTCCTGCTTCTTCGGCCTTGCTTATCGCTTCCTGAGATGCTCTTATCGATATCTCCCCAGCTGATTTTCCTGCTTCTTCGGCCTTACTTATCGCTTCCTGGGATGCTCTTATCGATATCTCCGATGCCTCCTTAGAGGCTCTCATAGCCTTCTCAGCTGTAATATTGGCCAGTTCCCCCACTTCATTAGCTTTATTTATAGCTTCCTTAGAGGCTCTCATAGCCTTCTCAGCTGTAATATTGGCCAGCTCCCCCACTTCACCAGCTCTATTTGTCGCTTCCTGTGATGCTCTTATTGCTTCTTCAGCCGTTTCCTGGGCCCATTTACTTACTTCCTCAGATTTCCTTATCGCTTTCTCGAAGGCTTTAGTATACGCCTTAGCCGCCCCCTCAGCTGATTTGGTCATTTTCTCAGCCTTGCTTATCGCTTCCTGTGACGCTCTTGCTGCCGCNGTAGCCGCCTCTTTGGCCCATTTGGTTACTTCTTCGGCCTTGCTTATCGCTTCCCGTGATGCTCTTGCTGCCGCCGTAGCCGCCTCTTTGGCTGATTTGCTTACTTCTTCAGCCTTGCTTATCGATTCCCATGATATCTTTACTGATTCCTCAGCCGCCCCTTTGGCTGATTTACCTAATTCCTCAGCCCTAGCGACCGCTTCTTTAAGTTTCGCCGTATCGCCTTCAGTGGCCTTTAAGACTTTTGAGGAGATATTGTTTAGTATATCGGTACCAGAAGGCTTTACATTTTTGCTAGGCATCCTTTTATCCCCCCGTTTATTGTATAATAGGTTGTTTAGTTTATCAATAGGCAATTCGTACTTTAGGATACCTCTTCTCAGTTTCCTATCGGTTATTTTAACTTAAGTAGGAACAAAACGTTGAGCTTGCAGTGAATTAAGGGAGCTAGGTGTTCCTGTCTGTGGTATGTCTATTATGACTTCAATTATTGATTACTTTCTAATCTGGTGGCTACAAAAAGATGGATAGTGGCGGTCTCGGTTGCAGCGTAAATTGGTTGAGGTCAAATATCGGAATCAGAGTCTTAAGAATGGGCCTACGATGAAATCAAAAAAACCAGATACTGGGAATATCATAAAATGGTTTTTTAAAGTTGTTGATTGTATATATATACCATTTGAGAAGATTTGGCATCTTCTTACTAGTGTCTATCCTCTAACTGAAGGAGAAATTCAAGTTGCTTCACAGATCTTTCCTGCAGATTCAATTAGATTTGGTGCTGTGAGGATTGCAAGGGGTAGGCTACTAAATTTTACTTCATGGTTTCACAGGAATAGACTGTTCGTTATCTTCCGTACCATCAATCTTCCAAAATACACAGGTGATTCAAGACCAAGGCTTGACAAGATGATTCACGAATTAACCCACGTATATCAATTTGAAGTTATAGGGAGCATATACATGTATCAGGCACTTCGAGCCCAAAAAGAAAAGGATGGAGGAAAATATTTTGGATATAAATATGGAGAGGATAATAAAGAATGGGAGCAACTTGAGTTGGATCGTAAAGATGGAAAGAAATTTTATAATTATAATAGAGAGCAGCAAGCAGAGATAACACGGCATTACTACAAATATATTCTCGAGGAGGATGGCCTGCCAGAAGGAGCAAACAAAAGCTCAGCACTTAAAGCATATGAGCCTTTTATAGAAGAGTTAATAAAAGGAGAACTATGAGGCGTCGGCTAAAAGAAACTATCTATTATCCGTATGGGATAGATTTACACAAGGTAATGAATACTAACTACCTCAGATTATAAGCCAGTATTAGTTACTGTTGTGGTAGGGCTAATTAGGAAAGCCATTATATCGTGATGTAGCGATGACGGTTGCTGAGTGAGCTAAAAGGTTGGTCTGTGGGGATCTGGTGGAGCCTAAAATGCTCTAAATTAGGAATGACGTTGCAATAGATAAGTCATACCGTAATGAGTCGTTTACTATAGTTAGAAAGCGCTAAGTTGGGCGGGATGGGGAATTTAGTACCGGCATCGATCTACTTCAGGACTTGGCAGGTTTATGGATTCCATTCTTTCTCCCAGCAGTACCCGGTTTTCTCCGGATTTATCGTTTTAGTCTTCGGCGCTTAGTTAGCCACAAGATGGTCGCCAGTAAAACTAGGTTTACAGTATAGATGCTGCCCACTAGCCACCAGTTTGTTGACTCGGGTGGTACTGTGGTATGTACTAAAGCTGGAGCAGGTTCGTCCGGTTCTGGTGCTGGGGCAGCAGCCTCGTCCGGTTTTGGTGCTGGAGCAGCCTCGTCCGGTTCTGGTGCTGCAGCAGCCTCGTCCGGTTCTGGTGCTACAGCAGCCTCATCCGATTCTGGTGCCGGAGCAGCAGCCTCATCCGATTCTGGTGCTGGAGCAGGCTCGTCCGGTTCTGGTGCTGGAGCAGCAGCCTCATCCGATTCTGGTGCTGGAGCAGGCTCGTCCGGTTCTGGTGCTGGGGCAGCAGCCTCGTCCGGTTCTGGTGCTGGAGCAGCAGGCTCGTCTTCTGGTGGAGGAGCAGGCTCGTCTGGTTCTGCCGGTATCTCAAAATCCGGTATCTCTATCGGTGATCGATTTATTTCTGGTAACGGTATCTCTAACTCGTCCTCCGGTTCTAGCGGTGGAGGAGCAGCAGGCTCCTCCGGTTCTGGTGCTGGAGGAGCAGGCTCGTCCGGTTCTGGTGCTGGGGCAGCAGGCTCGTCCGGTTCTGGTGCTGGAGGAGCAGGCTCGTCTTCTGGTGGTGGAGGGTTGTCACTGGCAGCTTCATCAGACGAGTATGTAACTGAGCCCATTGACTGGGATGCAGGTAGGTAACCGGTAATATTAAGCCACAATATGGCCTGAGCCCTACCTTCGATAACTTCTCCAACTACATTGTAGCTACCAGAGCTACTGCCCACAGGAAATTGCAAAGATACTAACTGGGATGCATGGACAACGTCGCCCACTTTTTCGATCGGAAATGGACTTATGTCTACGGTGTAACCAGAATTTAATACTAGATCAGCGCCACTCCCTTCATGTTGGGCTATGACGCGACCAGTCACAAAGGCTTGACTTATTGGTAATGGCAAATCCTTAGTGCAGGTTATCTGAATTGTAACTGTGGCATAGAAAACCTCATCCTGGTAGACCTCATTTGTACTAAATGACACATCATAACTAATTACAAAATATCCGTCTAGGATTTGTGCAACTGCGGGGACTCCGCCAACAGGAATTAGGCCCAGTACCAAAACTAGGGCTATTATTAGGCGACGTAAAACGCAGGTCTTAAATGCTTTGCTTCTCATCTGTCTGCTGCCGCCTTTAAAGCCGGTGCTTGTTTAGTAGTCTGGCAAGAGCCGCTTCTTGGTTTAGTAAAAAAGGGGCTGTAGTGCCTTAAGTGTTACATACTAGGGGCAAGCTTTGACATGATGAAACGCACAGCTTGGGGGGTTTTCCGTACATTACTTATCTTCAGCCAATAGATTTAGCTTCTCAAAGGCTAAAGGTGATGGCTT
>NZEH01000050.1 GCA_002690375.1 Dehalococcoidales bacterium | reverse complement strand
ATGGTGGTACTGGCTAAGTTGATGTTGCCTATTCCCCCAATATCACCGGTCCAGTTAACGAATTCCCAGCCTGAAGCTGGTGTGGCGGTGATAGGTACTGCTGTGCCCTCGTCGTAGGTACCGGCACCAGTAGTTGTGCCATTGCCTGACGTATTGATGGTTAGAGTATATTGTGTTGGTGTTGGCGTATCCGCAGGTGGAGTGTTTTGTGGTGGAGGCTCTATCACCGAAGAATCGGTGAGCAGGGCATAACCAACGCCGGCTAAGACGAGCAGCAGTACAACGGTAATGCTGATAATAATTGGATGAGCTTTCAACATATCCAACAAATTGGTCAATATTCTCCTCAGCGCGCCGTTGGGTTCGTTCGTGCCGTTGGGTTCGTTCGTGCCGTTGGGTTCGTTTGATCTATGCAATTGACTCTCCACCGTTTTGATTTTTCTGTTATTTCGGATTTCAGCCTGGACTCTTATTGCTAGCGATTCCGAGTCAACTTATTAGTGGGATAAATGTGTTTAATGATACCATGCCTGTCGCAGAGGTTTATTAGCACTGGATAACTAAAAAGATTACAAGAGCAATGACAATAATACCGGCTATTCCAACTGCTAGATCCCAGCGATAGCCACGTTTAGTCTCCACTCCCTCTGGCATCTCCCTAAGGGCTTCCATTGATGGGACTTCCTCAGGGGGCAGCTCGGCATATTCGGACCACTGCTGGAAGAGTTTCCTCGTCTTTTTTTCTGAACTGAAGGCGTCTCTTATTGCCTTGACTATCGGTTTTGTCGTTCGCTCCAAGAAGGGGTTGCTTATCTTTTGGCCAGAAAGACTTTTTTCACTAACTTTTAGTTGCTTACCGCAATGGGGACAGAAACTGGTCTGTTCAGACATCTCTCGCCCGCAATAGGGACAGAAGGCTAGCCTTTCAGCCTCATGGCTAACTGGCTTCAGGTCTTGGCCACAATAGACGCAAAAAGCCAAGCTTGCTGGGAAGAGAGACTCATCTATATTCCGACCACAATTGTGGCACTGCATCTTTTTTTAGCCTCTTTTAAGAATCAGCTAGCTTTTTTGGGCAGATAATTATAACATTTACGACTGGACAATTAAAACCCATTCAATCGCTTGTTGGACAGTACTCAATTTAAAGGCTATAATCTCTGGGTAGCCATGAGTTCTCAAGTTAAACCCCAGATTCTCTTTAGCAGTCAGGAAATAGAGACCAGAGTTAGGCAACTGGCGGCTGAAATCAGGAAAGATTATCATAACAAGCACCCTGTTTTGATAGGTATTCTTAAGGGCTCGTTTGTCTTTCTGGCTGACCTAGTGCGGCTACTTGATTTTCCATTGGAAGTAGAGTTTATTAGATTATCCAGTTATAGTCGAGGCAAAGAAACTTCCGGTACGGTTAGAGTAGTGCAGGGGCTTGCCTCTGAAGTTAAGGGCCGGCATGTACTTATTATTGAAGATATAGTGGATACCGGGCTCACTGTTGCTTTCCTGTTTGATTATCTGCGGAAGGAAAAGCCAGCCTCGTTAAAGCTTTGTGTCTTAACTAACAAGCCATCCCGTCGGCAGACTCTGGTAAATATAGACTACCTGGGTTTTACTATTCCCGATAAGTTTATAGTCGGCTACGGCATTGATTGGGACGAGAAGTTTCGTAATCTTCCTGATATAGGTTTTATGGAGGCTGAAGACTAATGTCATCCAAACTGGCTCGGTTAATCAAAGTTGCCAAAGGAGAATCCGCCGCAGATCTGGTATTGGCTAACACAAAAGTAATAAATGTTTTTACTGGCGAGATAGAGACGGGTAATGTGGCTATTTATGATGGCATGATTGCCGGCGTTGGCGACTACCATCAGGCTAAGCAGATGATAGATTTAGAGGGAAAGTATCTGGCTCCCGGTCTTATCAATGGTCATAGCCACATAGAAAGCTCCATGCTTGATATTGGTCAGTACGCTCGAGCGGTAGTTCCTCGAGGCACCCTAGCAGTTGTTAGCGACCTTCATGAGATTGCTAATGTCTCAGGGTTGGATGGTATTAGAGATATTTTAGCTGCTGCCCGCCGTTTGCCTTTAGAACTCTTCTTGATGGCCCCATCCTGTGTGCCGGCAACTCATCTTGAGACCTCAGGGGCTTCTCTTGATAGGGAGGCTCTTCGTCAGCTTCTTCGGTGGCGGGGGGTTGTCGGGCTGGGAGAGGTGATGAATTACCCCGGTGTAATTAGCGGCAATGAGCACTTGTTGGATAAGATTGCCTTGGCTTCGGGCAAGGTGGTTGACGGCCATGCCCCTGGGGTTTCGGGCAAAGATCTTACTGCCTACATTGCCGCCGGTATTTACTCTGATCATGAATCAGTTTCTCTTGGGGAAGCTAGAGAGAAGTTAAGGCAGGGTATGCATGTTATGCTCAGGGAAGGCTCATCAGAGAAAAACTTGCAAGCCCTGTTGCCGCTGGTTACTGATAAGACCTATCGGCGGTGTTTTTTTGTTGTTGATGACCGTAGCTGTGCTGACCTCCTTAAGGATGGAGATATTGACGCCGTAGTACGAAAGGCAATTTCTCTTGGGCTTGATCCGGTGCAGGCAATTAGGATGGCAACCATTAATACCGCCGAATATTTTGGACTCAAAAATCTGGGAGCTATAGCCCCCGGCTATATGGCTAATATGATTGTCATTAGCAAGCTATCTTGCCTAGAGATAGACATGGTATTTCATCGGGGCCACTTAGTAGCCAAGCAAGGAGAGCCGTTATTTGCACTCAAACAGCCAAGTTCCAAACGACCGACTGGTACAATAAATATTAAACCGTTTGCTGTAGATGCACTACGGCTTACGGCTTCGGTAGAAACCAAACCGGTTATTGAGGTCGTCCCCGGTCAAATAATTACCAAGAAGAGGCTAGAGAAAGTTAAAGTTGCTGGTGGTGTTATTCTCGCTGACATAAGCAGGGATATTCTTAAGCTGGTGGTGGTGGAAAGACACAAGGCTTCGGGCAATATCGGCTTGGGGTTGGTTATGGGATTTGGCTTAAAGAAAGGAGCCTTGGTCTCCTCTATTTCGCATGACAGCCATAATATTATTGCTGTAGGTACAAGCGATGAGGATATATTTAGAGGTATAAAAGAAATTGAGCGGCTTCGGGGTGGCCTGGCGGTTGTCGCCGATGGTAAAGTGTTGGGTGCTTTGCCCTTACCTGTCGGTGGACTTCTGTCTGATGAACCAGCGGAAGTAGTGGCCAGCAAGCTGGAGACGCTGAAGGCTCTGGCCCGGGATTTGGGGGTAAAACTGCCGTCACCATTTGCTACTCTTTCCTTTCTGGCTCTACCGGTGATTCCCCAGCTTAGGCTGACTGACTTGGGGTTGGTAGATGTTAATGCCTTTAAGCTGATTGAGTAGGTAAACTTAAATTAAGTTTGAATGTCAAGATGTGGTTGGTTGCGATGCTGGTCTTGTAACTGATAGATACTAATCAGGAGGTAAGTCTATGTCACCGCTAAAATCATCCAAACTAGACCCCAAAATTGTGGCAATACCACCACAAAAGATGGCGGTAGTTACTGGCAAAGGCGCTCCAGATAAGGTCTTCCCTAGGCTCATGCCGGCCCTCTACGGTTCAGTCTATACTCTCAAGTTTGCTCTTAAAAAGAAGGGACTACCTACCTTCAAAGTCAGCGGACTCCGCGCCCGCTATCCTGATGTCCTCCTTGTACCCAAAGAGGAATGGACTCACATTATCGCTTTGCCTATCCCTGATGACACAGTTTCCTTGCACCAAAAGGTAGCCGATGTTGAGGTTAAGCTTGAAACTTGGCAGTACGGCACTGTTGCTCAGATTTTCCACTTGGGAGCTTATGATCAGGAAGAACTTACCATTGAGCGCCTGCATAAATTCATTGAAGATAGTGGCTACGAGATAGCCGGTGACCATGAAGAGGAGTATCTTAGCCGCCCTGATGCCAAAGTCGTTAAGACCATCGTCCGGTATGTGGTGAGGAAGAAGTAGGGGCTAATCCTTCGGCGGCTTGGTGTTTAGTCCCAGGCGCCTCATCTGCCACTCTCGGAGGCACTTGAGCCCTTCTTTATCGCTTAGGACATTCCAGTAGCGATAGAAATCGGAGACATAGAAACGGGGGGAAAAGGCGGTAACGACAGTTACCACTCTATCGGCAAGTTTCTCTACCTGTTTTACTGCCGTTGCTGATGCTGTCGGCACGGCGACTACTATCTGCTTTGGGCGGCGGCGGCGTACTGATTCTACAGCCGCCATCATGGTAAAGCCGGAAGCTAGGCCATCATCAATAATAATGGCTATCTTGTCACTTACTACAGATAGTGGTCGGCTTCCCCGATAGAGAAGACTACGCTGTTGAATATCATTCCTTACCTCACTGACCTGATAGTTTATCTGTTGATCACTTAATCCTAGCTTCTTTAAGACTTCTTGGTTAAAAATTATGGTGCCATCGTCAGCTACAGCGCCAAAACCGCCTTCAGGGCTAAGCGGAATCGGGAGCTTTCTGGAGATGACTAGATCAAGGTTAGCCCCAAGCGCCAAAGCCACCTGGAGTGCCACTGGTAGACCGCCATTAGGAATAGCCAGCACCACTACCGGCTGCTTCTTATATTCACCAAGCTTGGTGGCTAATTGGCTTCCAGCATCATAGCGGCTCTCAAAGATAGGTTTCTGTCTCGGTAAGTGCACTCTTTCCTCCTCCTTGGCTATAAGAGATTTTTATGAACTCTTGATTTATGTGGTAACCTATTATTTTTACCTAAGCCTTTCCTCCTCAATAAGCCTTGCGCCATACTCTAGCAGAGGTTTAGTTCGCTCCGGAGATACTTTGGTTGCTTCTAAGTAGGCCTTTAAGGCTTGAGCTGGGGTTATCTCTTCAGCGGAACGATCGCCCAGTCTAAGGCGACTCTCTCGCTTAATATCCTTGGCAATAGTATAGTAGTGGGCAGGAGCTAAGGCGTTCCTAATGTCACTGTCCCTAATCTGTCCCTCAAGCTCTTGGGGCAGACTAATTAGGAGGCGGACTATAGCATCGCTAACCCCCTTCTCTTTTTCAGCAATAGCCTTAAGCACCGTTGCCGTCGGGTCAGTGTCAGCTAGCTCAAGGCCGACATTAATGGTGATAAGGCGACGCCCGTTTATAGGTTGGAATTTAAAGGTGGTTTGTCTTTTGCCTGTTTCCGCATCTGACTCAATCTCTACCAGATAAAACCCCTTATCATCCCCCTCATCGCTAAAATCCAACCGTCCCAAGCTTCCGGCATAGACCACCGGTGGACTGGAGGATAAGACCTGGTGCTTATGAATATGACCTAAAGCAATGTAATCAAAAGTAAGGTTGGCAATATTGCTTAGCATTAGTACATGTTCTTGGCTGATAGTCAGTGACTTCTCGGAGCCTACCCTGGCGCCTGAGACCCAGACATGAGCTGCTAGAACAGACGGCAGTTTTGGGTCGAGCTCTTTAGCTTTGGTATTAATAATACCAGTTAGCACCTCTTGCATTTTTTGGTTTATTTGGTCAAAGCCAAGATTTTTGGTATCTTCTCTACTTAAGAGGGCACTGCGTCTCAGCCAAGGTAATGATATAATTTGGATGATGCCACTCGGGGTATCAATTTTATAGACATAGGGGCGGTTGGCAACATAGACACTCTTAACCGCCAGGGTGTCAAAGATTTCAGTAGTGGTAGCCCGACCAATGGCATTGTGCAGGTCATGGTTGCCGATCAGGAGAAAAGTAGGGATACCGCCGCTTGATAGGCGATTGATGCGTCGGGCAAATTCCCGCTGTTGTGTCTGGCTGGGGTCTCGGCTTTTATAGGCATCACCGCAAAAAAGGACTAGATCAACTTTGTTTTTAAGAGCAAAGTCGATAAGTTGGTCAAGGGCGGATAAGAATTCAAGGAAGCGAGACGATAGCCCAGTTGCCGGGTCAATCCGCCCGTAGCTTTCCACGCCGAGATGAAGGTCGGCAAAGTGGATAATTTTCAAATTATAACCTCTCTAAGAGACTAGTATTCTATTCTGGCACGTTTGGCTATATTGTGTCTTTCGCATGTCATAGCGCCAGTTGTAAAAAATAATTTTGATCGGACCTTATCAATTCCGGGGGAAATTATGACTATCCCTCCTCCTTCTATACCTTGCCATCCGGATGCAGAACAAACAGGTCTTCTCCTTCTAGCTTAGCCTGTACTATGTTCTTCAACTCACTTGTGGGAACTCGTATCTGCTTCATACTGTCGCGTTCCCTGATTGTGACCTGTTTGTCTTCAAGCGATTCAAAGTCAACAGTAACACAGAAAGGCGTGCCAATTTCATCTTGGCGCCGGTAGCGGCGACCGATGCTCTGGGCATCATCGTAGCTTACCATCCAGCGTTGGCGGAGGTCTGNGTAAAGCTCTNTAGCTACNTTAACCAGTGGCTCCCGTCTGCTTAGCGGCAATATAGCTACTTTAANCGGAGCCAGAGCCGGGTGTAGGCGGAGCACCACCCTTACTTCATCCTTANCTGNTTCCTCATCATAGGCGTCACAGAGAAAAGCCAAGACAGNNCGGTCTACCCCGGCTGATGGCTCAATAATATAGGGGATCAAATGCTCCTTTNCCTCCTCATCAAAATAGNCTAAGCTCTGGCCNCTGGACTTGGCATGTTGCGCCAGGTCAAAGTCACCNCGGTTGGCAATGCCTTCCAGTTCAGACCAGCCCATCGGGAACAGGTAGTCGATATCAGAGCAGGCTCGGGCGTAGTGAGCCAGTTTTTCCTTGGCATGCCGGCGCAGGCGCAGATTTTCCTTCTTGATGCCTAAGTTCAGATACCAGTTAAGACGTTCTTTGAGCCAGTAGTCAAACCATTCCTTATCTGTCCCCGGTTTTACGAAATACTCTATTTCCATCTGTTCAAACTCCCGACTGCGGAAGATAAAGTTACCGGTGGTAATCTCGTTGCGGAAAGCTTTACCTATCTGAGCCACGCCGAAGGGCAGTCTTTTTCTGGTGGTATTAACTATATTCTGGAAGTTGACAAATATCCCTTGGGCTGTCTCCGGACGTAGGTAGACANNGCTAGCTTCATCCTCAACCGGCCCCATAGAGGTCTTAAACATTAGGTTAAAAAGACGGGGGTCGGTAAGTTCACCACCACAGGAAGAGCAGCTATCACCCTCTAACTCATCAACTCGCCATCTCAAGTTGCAGCTCTTGCACTCTACCAGAGGGTCGGAAAAGCCTTCCAGATGGCCACTAGCCGCCCAGACCTGGGAGTGCATCAGGATGGCGGTGTCTAAGCCAACCACATCATCTCTCTTCTGCACCGCGTCTTGCCACCAGGCCTGTTTGACATTCTGTTTAAGCTCTACGCCCAAAGGNCCATAGTCCCAGCAGGCGGACAAGCCGCCGTAGATTTCGCTGCTGGGAAAGATGAAGCCGCGTCTCTGGCTAAGAGACACGATCTTTTCCATACTNACCTTGGTTGGTGTCTTCATGCTCAATGCGNTCACTCCTTTGACGTTTAATGCTNCTCCCGGCTAATACTCAAGTTCGCCGAATAGCTTGAATAAAGAATATGGCCAAGATAACACTTCCTGTCGCCATCACAATCAGGGCAAATAACCAAATTGGCATAGGGTGTATCTCATAGACATTGTAGCTAAAAATATCAANCATTACAAAGCCAAGCACAATCTGGGGTAGAGCAATTATATTGCCCATGAGTAATATAATTTTTTTTGGCTTTAATAAGGTACTCCCCCCTTGCTCAGCGTGCCGACCTAGTTTTGCCATTCCCCAGGTGATGCCTCCTGCCGTCAGGCTAAGTAGCAATTGTGGCACAAGCACCAGCAAGATAGTTATCTCACGGCTGAGCCAACTCTTAGGTGAGCCGTCTAGATTAAAGCGGTAAGCCAATTCAGCCGGGAGCAAGTGATAAAAATAGGTGGCTAAAACTAGGGCTAGGAAGAAAATAGAAACTGGCAGCACGGTATATTTCCAGTGGAAGGCTAAGTTCTCTGTGGTGGCAGTTTTTTCGGTTACCCCTTTACTCTTGGCTGCCTTCTGGTAGCGAAGGACAAACCAGATGACGATAGCCCCAAAGCCTATACCAAGCAGAAAAAACAGGCTTACTATCAGGATTGTTATTGTCATTGTTACCTAATACTTAGCTATAAAAGTTACCAGCTTTGAGCTTGGATGTCAAAGGAGGTTGTCAAAAANGGGGTGTCTAGGAGGGGCAATTTGCTCGTCGAACACCTGCTCACCATTATACTGTGGCAGGCGAGAATCACTCTTTTAATATCTTTCGCCCTTTCCTTTGAAGGGGAGGGGATTAAGGGGATGAGGCAGATAAAACTCTGTTCTTGTCGTTAGCTTTACTTGATGTTAAAATGATAGATCTCTGCAAATTGGGATATGTANCCTTACTTGGCTTTTAGGTTAAGAAGGAGTAATTAATGATAGTTGAGGCATTAGAGGTTGGGCCACTGCTTACAAATTGCTATATTGTGGGTTCTAAAAAAGAGGGTATGATAATTGACCCAGGTGGTGAGGCTCAGCGAATATTGCAGAAGGTTAGNGATTTAAAACTTGACATAAAGTTAATTATATTAACCCACGGGCATATAGACCATGTTGCTGCTTTAGAGGAAGTCACAGAGACGACTGNTGCCGAAATTGCTGCTCATACTGATGATGCTAGGACGATGGGTGACGAGGCTTTAAGTAGTCTAGTATTGGGGATTAGCTTAAAGCCGTCTTTGCCCCAGCCGGGCAGGTTGCTTAAAGACGGTGATAGTATAGCCNTTGGCGACCTCNACTTTACGGTTCGGCACACGCCGGGNCATACCATAGGCAGTATCTGCCTTTTGGGGGAAGGGGTGGTTTTTAGCGGCGATACCCTATTTAACCATGGCATCGGCCGGGCTGACCTACCAGGTGGTAATCCGATCCAGTTGATGGACAGTATCCATACCAAGCTTATGGTGCTAGCTGACGATACAATAATTTATCCCGGCCACGGCCTTAAAACTACCATTGGTGCCGAGCGCCGGGGTAACCCTTTTTTACGGAGCTAGTCTTATATTAGTCCAGTAAAGCCAGCCAGTACTGGGGCTAAAACTAAGGCTATTATGGCTGTTAACTTTATCATAATGTTCAGCGATGGCCCAGCGGTATCCTTCATTGGATCGCCTACGGTATCGCCGACAACAGCCGCCTTGTGAGCCTCTGAGCCCTTGCCATCAAAAGCGCCGGTCTCTACCCACTTCTTGGCATTGTCCCATGAGCCGCCAGCATTAGCAAANGTTATCGCNAGAATAAGGCCACTGGCAATAGCCCCCATTAGGAAGCCAGCAAGAGCCAGTGGGCCCAGCACTAGACCGACAACAACCGGTGAANCTATCGTTATTATACCCGGGGCAATCATCTGTCTTATAGAGTCTCTGGTGCAGATATCGACACATTTGGCATACTCAGGCTTGGCTGTTCCCTCCATAAGTCCTGGGATTTCACGGAATTGTCGGCGGACTTCATTTACTATGGAGAAACTGGTCTTACCCACGGCGTTTAGGGTCATAGCACAGAAGATAGCCGGTAGTGCTGCACCTAAAAAGAGCCCGGCGATAATATTGGGGTCAAGCAGGCTGATGTCAGCTGGTCTAATACCCACTGCCTGTGAGTAGGAGAGTAGCAAAGCTAAAGCGGTCAGCCCGGCGGCGCCAATGGCAAAGCCCTTACCGGTGGCGGCGGTGGTGTTACCCAGTGAATCTAGGGCATCAGTTCGTTGTCTGATTTCTGGTGGTAGTCCCGACATTTCAACAATACCGCCAGCATTATCAGCCACCGGTCCGTAAGCATCGGTAGCATCTTGAATACCCAGAGTAGACAGCATGCCCACCCCGGCAATAGCCACACCATAAACATCAGCAAAGTGGTGAGCCACCATAATAGCAGCTACTATTAGAATAACCGGAGGCAGGGTGCTCATCAGGCCGTTAGCAAAGCCGCTNACAATATTTGTTCCGGCACCAGTTTGNGATGCCTCCGCGATGCGCAAGGTTGGTTTATAGACATAAGAGGTGAAGAAATTGGTGCTTTCACCAATCAGGACACCGCCAACGAGACCCACCAGAATTGCCCAGAAGACGCCGATATCGGCCTTTAGAAAATAAACCGCCATAAAAGCGAAAATAGCAGTCAGGATTGAGGCGGAGAAGGTACCCCGGCGCAGGGCATTAAGAAGTGCCTCCATCTTCAGCTTTTCCCCGACTCTAACTAAGAAAATACCGATGATAGAGGCTATGATGCCCCCGGCGGCGACCAAAAGGGGTAGAAACCAGGCGGNNGCTTCATCAGGAACCAAAAGCACACCCAAATGNTTTTTGGCCGAGACGGCGGCTATTAAACCAAGTGTCATAGTAGCAATAATTGAATCAACATAGGATTCAAACAGGTCGGCGCCCATGCCAGCGACATCACCAACATTGTCACCCACAAAGTCAGCAATGACAGCCGCATTTCTAGGGTCATCTTCAGGAATTCCCTTTTCAACCTTGCCCACGATATCAGCCCCGGTATCAGCCGCCTTGGTGTAGATACCGCCGCCAACTCGGGCAAATATGGCTACTGAGGAGGCGCCAAAACCAAAGCCGGGGATAATCTTTAAGAAGTCAGGGTTATTACCAAAGACTAAATAGAGGATACTTAGTCCGAGTATACCGATGCTAACAACACACATTCCCATTACGGCACCACTGCGAAAAGAAACTCTAAGCCCATGATTTAGACTCTTCTGGACAGCGGCCGCAGTTCTGGAGTTGGCTCTTATGGCAATGCTCATGCCAACAAAGCCGGCCAGACCGGAACAGATGGCACCAAAGACAAAGGCTAGGGCTACCCACCAGCCGAGATTAGGCACTACCCCTAGGATGACGGTTACTGCTACCACAAATATAGCCAGTATCCGGTACTCCCGACCCAAAAAAGCCAGAGCACCATCTTTAATGGCGGCTGATACCTCTCTTATTCTCTCCTGACCCTGAGATTGTCTGAGTACATAGTAGGCCATGAAGGCAGCTACCGCCANGCCTAAAACACCAGATAGAATAGCAATGGCTATTGGTTCCACTTTTTCGGCCTCCTTTCTAATAACACAAGATTTATTTGGCTACTCAAGATTTCCACTAGACTTGTCTAGACGGTATAGTTAACTGCCAAGCCATCAGTCCGTGGTATCTGTTAATCTACTCACTTTTGGCCCCAAGTTTATCTACTATCTGTCTCGCCGCTTCCTTAGGGGATTTGGCTTTCATTATAGCACTGATTACGGCTACTGAGCTAGCACCGGAAGCCATGACCTCAGCCACATTATCAGTAGTAATACCACCGATAGCAACCAAGGGTAAATTGACTCGCTTCTTGATTAGGCGTAGCATTTCTAAGCCGATTACCTCGGTTGTTTCTTTGGATTCGGTCGGGTAGATGGCACCGACAGCGATGTAGTTAGCCCCTTCAGACTCAGCAGAGATAGCTTGCTTTACAGTAGCTACCGAACAGCCCAGGATCTTATCTATGGGCAGCAGTCTACGGGCAACCCTAACCGGCAGGTCATCCTGCCCCAGATGTAANCCATCAGCATCAGCGGCCATGGCTAAGTCAGGGTAGTCATTTACTATAAAAAGTGCGTCATGATCACTGCACAGGCTTTTTAATTGCTGGGCGATGGGTAATAGCTCCTTTTTGCTCTGGGTTTTATCACGAAGCTGGATTGTCTTGGCGCCACCCTGAATTGCTTGGTTGGCTACNTCAAAGTGGCTGCGCCCTTTTAAGAATTTAGTATCNATAATAGCATATAGACTAGATATACGCTCTAATTTATCCTTTCCCAGTAGCTTGGAGAGTAAATCCCGCTCAATGGTATAGAGATTAAATCTCGCCTTTTTGAACTTCTCCGGGTCCAATTTGATGTACGGTATTTTAGCTAGTTCCTCGACAACCCTCAGCGCCTCTTGAACTCTTCGGGCATTGGCTACAACCACTTCTGTTAGTTCTTTCCCCTTTGCCTGTTGTTGAGTCTCTAGGTTAATGCCAACATCACTTTCTGAAGCACGTGCCTGAATGAGCTGTTGGTTTAGTGGCTGGTCAACAATTAGGAGCTTGTGCCGCAATGTTTTTAGTTGCTGGGTTAGAGCAGCATCGTTAAGCAAAAGGCGAGCTATATCCTCAAGAAGGCGAAGACCTTCGCCAATACGGTTAAGATTAGCATCAATAATGCGCCACGCTTGCCTTGATGTTGCCTCTGGCATCTCTTGTGATGAAGTCACCTTTATAACTACTCAAGTAATAAGTCTGGCAAAATTAGATCAAGGGATGGGATGGTTAATTTTAGCATAGACCATACTGTAGGTAAAGAAGGATGGCANTCAGGCTTCTTTATTGCATTCTCCATAAGCTCAATATGTGATAACTTGTTCTTTTGGCCCAGCCTTGCTGCCACAAAATCAATACGCCATAACAGCGGTAGATTATCATGGGCCTGTCGATATTTATAGCAGTAGTTATCAACCTTTTCTTTTTGTCATCGGTAACCGACTCTTCGGGACCGCTGAGCTTAAGGCTGGTCTTGATCCTTGCCTCAACAAGGACAAGGTAGTCTTTGTGTTTGGCGACAATATTAAAATTCATCTTCCGGGCAGCGGTAGTTATCCTCTAAAATACAGCAGCCTCGTNTTTTGAGAAAGTCCTAGGCTAGTTTTTCACCCAGCCGGCCAGTATCTCCGCGTTTCATGCCCACCGGCTGACCATATCTTTGACAGGGTGGAATGAACGGCGATGAATCGGTGCCGGCCCCAGTCTCCGTAGATTGATTACGTGCACTTTCGTACAATAGCCCTTATGCTGTGCCAGCCCATAGCCGGGGTAGTTACTATCCAATTCTATCATCAGCCGGTCACGGCTCACTTTGGCTATTATTGAGGCGCAGGCGATAGAGAAGCACAGTGAGTCACCATTAACTATATCTTTCTGCGGTAGCGCCACCTCGGGCAGGGATAAATAGTCTACCAGCAGAAACTCAGGCAGTGGTGAAAGCTGCTCTATGGCNAATTTCATCGCCAGCTTTGTTGCTTTTACGATGCCCTGGGCATCTACTATTTCATAGGAAACCTCACCCACTCCGACTGAGATGGCTACCTCCTGGATTTGGTTAAACAGGTACTCGCGCTTAGTCGGGGTAAGTAGTTTTGAGTCCTTTACCTGCTTTAGCCAGCCAGCCTTTATTCGGCATGGCACGATGACAGCAGCGGCTACCACTGGGCCAGCCAGTGAACCACGACCAGCCTCATCAATACCGGCAATAAANCGGTAACCCAGNGCTTCAAGCTTTCTTTCTTCAACAAAGGATGGTTTCGGCTCGGTATTCATTGGGCTTATCTCCCTTATGCTGGTTCTGAAGCTTCTATGATACCCCCGCCCAGGACAGTCTCGTCTTGATAGAAGACAACNGCTTGACCNGGGGCAATTGCCCGCTGGGNCTTGAGAAAGAAAACCTCAGNAATGCCGTTACCTGAGNTTAGTTCAACCGCCACCTCGGGTGAGCCGTAGCGGATTTTCGCCGCTATACCGGTAAGTTCTCCCGGGGCTTTACCTGAGACCCAGTTTAGCTGGTTAGTAGTGAGCTTACTACTTAGNAGTTGGTCTTCAGTGCCTACTATCAATCTGTTACTACTGATATCAAGCTTTATGACATAGCGGCGTCTATTTGAAGCCAGCCCCAAGCCATGTCGCTGACCTACAGTATATCGGGCTAGACCATCATGCCTACCCAGAATGTTACCACGAGTATCAACGATGTCCCCGGGTGAAGCTGAGATGTGTTCGGCTATAAACGAGCGGTAGTCACCACCGGAGATGAAGCAAATATCCTGGCTGTCACGACTGGTAGCAGTGGACAAGCCCAGTTCAGCGGCAATCTTTCTTACTTTGGTCTTGTGAAGGTTGCCTAGCGGCAGCAAAAGGTGGTGAAGCTCTCTCTGCCCTAGGGTGTAGAGGAAATAGGACTGGTCTTTAGTCGGGTCAACCCCTTTCAGCAGGCGGTAGCCGTCAGATGAATGTTCCGCTCGGCCATAGTGTCCGGTAGCTATAAAATCGGCCTCCAACTCCATAGCTCTACTTAGCAGGACATCAAATTTGACATGTTGGTTACACCGGATACAGGGGTTTGGTGTTCTTCCCAGACTATACTCACGGCAGAAATCGGCAATCACTCTCTGGGCGAAGATATCTCTAAAATTCATCACATAGTGAGGAATGCCCAGCTTATATGCTACACTCTTGGCAGCTTCTATTGCCCCCAGTCCACAACAGCCACCAGCACTGTCCTTTTTATCCTGGGGCCAGATTTGCATGGTGACACCGATTACTTGGTAGCCTTGCTCTTTGAGAATAGCGGCAGCAACAGAGGAATCTACCCCACCGCTCATAGCTACTACGACTCGCTTTGCCGGCATTTTTAAATTAAACTCCCTATTGTGGCAAAAGCTTATTTACCCTTTGCCAGATAACCTCGGCTACTTTTGCCTTACTCTGCGAGGCATCTATTACCAGCCAGCGTTTAGGCTCACTGGCTGCTAGCTTTAGGTAGCCCTGCCGTACTTTTTGGTGATAGGCTAAAGTTTCCTTCTCAAAGCGGTCGCGCTTTCGTGTTTTTTTACGACTAAGTCCCTCCTCTGAAGGCATATCCAATAGAATTGTCAGGTCAGGTTTTACCCCCTGAGTGGCGGCCTGATTAATTTTTTTAACTATTTCTAAATCTAGCCCCCTCCCATAGCCCTGATAGGCGATGGTAGAGTCAGTATAGCGGTCAAGAATAACAACTTTACCTTTTTCTAGATTATGCTTGATTACTCCGTCTATTAATTGGGCACGGGAAGCGTTAAACAGCAGCAGCTCGGTCATTGGTGACATAGCAGTATTTGACCATTTTGACAAATGGTTTATCTTATCTCCTAGAGGGGTACCGCCTGGTTCGTGGGTTAGGACTGCCGGGATAGCTTGTTGCTCTAATTTTTCATAGAGCACTTTGGATTGGACACTCTTACCACAACCCTCCCCACCCTCAAAGGTTATGAATAGAGCCATGATTTATACCTTTGTCTCTTCTTTATAAATCCTCACCCGTCGCTCCGGCTCTTGTCCCAGGCTAGTTGAAGACAGGTCGTTTCTTTCAGCTATTAAGTGCTGCAGGCGCCGAATATAGGCGCTCTGGGGCTCAAGTTCTATTGCTTCCGTACACTCCCTCACCTGACTTATCGCCTCCTCTGCCTCACTGAGAGCAAGACCCAACGGCCCTGGTTTGCTGCTGGTAGGAGCTACGGGATAAATAGTATTTAACATTTGTCTAATTTGGGCCGGTGTCTGGCTTCTTAAGACATAGACGGGTAGGTTAGCCATCTCGGCATCTCTGACCTTCTGCGGCTTTCGGTGGTAGTATCTCTTTGAGGTTACCAGTAGGCTAGCCTCGTTCAGATTATTAACTATGTCTAGGCTTAAACGCATCTCTTTGCCTATTTGTTCAAGTTTCCTCCGGTTTATGCCAAATAGATATAAGCTGGGCGTAACACGTTCCTGGACAAGTGGTTTATCTTTAGCAGTTCGTTTTGGAACTTCAGCCGGTGCTTCACGTTTTGTTCGGACCTCTCCTGTATCATCCAGCCAACGAATCTCGGTGGTGCTGAGCTTGCCGCGCAGGATAGCGTCAACAGCCCCGCCGGTATCAGGATGAATGGCTACCCTGTCCCAGCCCTGAATTTCAACAACGATATCAAAAGTAGGTGGTGCCATACGCTCCAGTATCGTCTTCTGCGTCCTGCGCCGCTTTGCCTCTTCATCGCCAAGAGTTACTGCTTGGATGCTACCAATGAGGTCACACAGGGTAGGGTTAGCCATTAAGTTCTCCAGTGTATTACCGTGGGCAGTGCCCACCAGTTGCACGCCACGCTCAGCGATGGTTCGAGCCGCCTGCGCTTCAAGCTCGGTGCCGATTTCATCAATAATGATTACCTCGGGCATGTGGTTTTCCACAGCTTCAATCATGACTGCATGCTGCATAGCCGGGGTGGTTACCTGCATCCGCCGGGCATGCCCAATGGATGGGTGTGGAATATCGCCATCACCAGCAATCTCGTTTGAGGTATCTACGATGATAACACGTTTCTTGAGGTCGTCAGCTAACACCCGAGCTACTTCACGTAGCATTGTCGTTTTGCCTATCCCGGGGCGGCCTAGAAGGAGGACACTTTTACCGGATTGGACAAGATCTAAAATGACTTTTATGGTGCCAAAAACAGCCCGGCCAACACGGCATGTAAGACCAACAGTGTGCCCCTTGCGATTACGAATAGCTGAAATGCGATGCAGGGTGCGCTCAATCCCGGCTCGGTTGTCATCCCCGAAGTCACTGATGCGGGCAGTGATATAATCAATATCCTCCTCAGTGACTTCCCGTGGGTAGAGAATTACTTCCCGATGGGGGAAACGGGCTTCAGGGGGTCGTCCTAAGTCCAGGACCACTTCCAGTAGCTCACTGAGGTCATCTTGCTGATATAATGGCTGGCGAATATGTGGCGGTAGCATACCAAGCAAAGCATCCAGGTCGTCAGTTGTTACCTTTGACAAAAGTGTGCCCTCCGCAGATACCTAAATTACCATCCTCTGGACGCCAGGAGTTCTTCAGTGGGAATTTGCTTTATATCCAGTCCGGGCATGGCTATCCCTATGTTTTTAGAGACCTCGGCGATGATTTGGGGGTCATTAAAGTGGGTAGTGGCTTTAACAATAGCTATGGCTATTGCCTCCGGGTCGGATGATTTAAATATACCAGAGCCAACAAAGATACCCTCGGCGCCCAACTGCATCATCAGGGCGGCATCGGCCGGGGTAGCTATGCCACCGGCGGCAAAATTAACCACCGGCAGTCTGCCGAGCTTTCGTACCTCCAGTACCAGTTCATGTGGAGCCGCCAGTTCCTTGGCGATTGCCATCAGCTCTTCCTCGGGGGTGTTTTGGAGCTGGCGGATACTGTCCATTACCGCCCGCATATGCCTTACGGCTTCAACGACATTGCCACTGCCGGCCTCACCCTTGGTCCTAATCATAGCCGCTCCCTCCCCGATGCGGCGCAGGGCTTCACCCAGGTTCCGGCAGCCACAGACAAAGGGAACCTTAAAGTTGTGCTTTAAGACGTGGTGGTTCTCATCGGCCGGGGTGAGTACTTCAGACTCATCAATGAAGTCAATGCCGATGGCTTGAAGCACTTGAGCTTCGGCGAAGTGACCGATGCGACATTTGGCCATCACCGGTATTGAAACTGAGTTCATGGCCTCTTCAATAACTTTAAGGTCAGCCATACGGGCGACACCACCGGCAGCCCGTATATCGGCAGGGACTCTCTCCAATGCCATCACGGCGCAGGCACCGGCGGCCTCAGCAATCTTGGCTTGCTCGGCTGATATAATGTCCATTATTACGCCACCCTTCAGCATCTGGGCTAGCCCAGTTTTTACCTTCCAAGTGCCGGTTTGCATAGTCATCTCCGTAAGTCTATTTTACTATTGTTAGGATTGCTTAGCAAGCTAAATCATAGAATTGGTCTTTTTGAGGGTATGCCGGGGCGGTGGGGGTATTGTTTGGGCGTTGGTGATACCTTGTCAATTACTACTAAGTAACGTTCGTCAGTAAATTCCCCTATGTCAATCCTTTTAACCTCTCTTAAGCTGCCGCCCAGTAAGCTAATTGCCTTGGTTGCTCTACTTATTTCTAGATGAATAGCCCCCTTTTTTTGAGCAATGAAGCTGCCGCCGATAGCACAG
The DNA here is from genome assembly GCA_002690375.1 of Dehalococcoidales bacterium. The sequence goes on along the minus strand of NZEH01000050.1, from coordinate 4,969 downwards.
AATGGTAGCGCTAGTTCAACAAGGGTTGGTAGTGGCGCCACCGCCCGGGAGAGTACAATATCAAACTGCTCACGGAAATTGATCTTGTGAGCCACCTCTTCAGCCCGGCCGGTCACAATTTCAACATCATCCAGACCTAGCTTTTGCTTAAGATGGGCTAAAAAGACGGTCTTTTTAGCCGTAGCTTCAAGAAGAACCAGTTTTACAGAGGGAAAAGCAATCTTTATGGGTAGTGTCGGCATGCCAGCACCGGTGCCAATATCAATGAAGTGTAATTTCTTGTCTTTTGTCGCTTGCCCTAGGGCAAGGGTTACGGTGAGCGAGTCAAGGAAGTGTTTTATCTGCACATCTTTAAAGTTGGTTATAGAGGTAAGGTTCATTCGCTGGTTCCAGTCAAGTAGTTCTCGATAATAGATGTAAAACCGCTCAAGCTGGACTGGATTAAGATGTAGCCCCAGTTTTCTAGCTCCGTCTTTAAGGTAGTCCATAGTAGTCATTGTAAATTAGCTGGCTAATTATATCACTGTCGCTTTCATATAGAGAAAGGGACAAAGTCTAGCCCCTACCCCATTTCCTCTTCAAGACTGAATGGTGTGCCCTAAGATGTTATTCTGATATTTAATTGGCAGATTGGCACTATTCTCATGTCAAGCGAGGAACTCCTCATGTTTTGGAGTTTCTCCTCAGCCTGAGCAATTTTCACTCGGGTATAGTATAACGACTCTTACTTCAAAAGGGTATATTTACTTATATGTCAATAAGACACGAGGGGGGGTAGATAGTACCCGAGCCACTTTGCATTTCAACCAAGCTTGTGTTATATTTAGCCTAGAATAACAATAGTTCCAAACCGCTGTGGGTGCTCAAAAGCTGAGAGGTATTAAAGGTGCCAACCTTCGGAATCTGAACTCGGTAATGCGAGCATATGGAAATGGCGGTAACTTCTGACTAAGGTCTTAAGTTAAGCCGAAGCCCTTGGTTTTGCTATTGTAGGGGAGATGTGACACAACTAGAACTGGCCAAAGAAGGCATTATCTCACCACAGATGGAACAGGTGGCCCAGCGTGAAGGGGTAGCGGCAGAGGTCATCCGCCAGGGCGTGCATGAGGGAACTATAGTAATCCCAGCCAATACCAGCCGCCATGGTCTTACTCCTTGTGGTATTGGAAAGGGGCTTAAGACTAAGGTCAATGCCAATATCGGCACCTCGTCTGACTTCGGCGATGCTAGTACTGAACTGCTAAAATTACAGGTTGCTACTTTAGCTGGGGCAGATACAGTTATGGACTTATCTACCGGTGGTGATATGGTAGCTATTCGGCGCTCTATTATTACTTCAAGCTCCTTGCCCGTGGGAACTGTGCCCATTTATCAGGCTGGGATTGAAGCAATAGATAGGTATGGCACTATAGTCAAAATGACTGCCGATGACCTGTTCGCTGTAATTTTAGAGCACGCCTGCGGTGGTGTTGATTTCATAACCGTTCACTGTGGTGTAACCCGGCAGGCTATCGCTCGGCTAGAGCAGCAGAAGCGAGTAGCTGATGTAGTATCTCGTGGTGCCGCTTTTCTGATGGGCTGGGTACTCTATAACGAGTGTGAAAACCCCCTTTATGATCAATTTGACCGCCTACTGGATATTGCCGGGCAGTTTGATGTTATCCTAAGCCTTGGTGACGGTATGCGCCCTGGCAGCCTAGCCGATGCCACCGATCGGCCTCAAATTGAAGAATTGATTGTTCTTGGTGAGCTTGTCCAGCGTGCACGGCAGGCTGGGGTGCAGGTTATGGTTGAGGGTCCTGGCCACCTGCCATTGAACCAGATTGAAACTAATGTAAAATTAGAGAAATCTATTTGTGATGGTGCCCCCTTCTATGTCCTTGGGCCGTTGGTGACTGACGTGGCTGCTGGTTATGACCATATCACCGGCGCTATTGGCGGTGCTGTTGCTGCCGCTGCTGGCGCCGATTTTCTGTGCTATGTGACTCCAGCCGAGCACCTCTCTCTACCTGATCCTGAGGATGTGAGGCAGGGGGTAATAGCATCACGCATTGCCGCTCATGCCGGGGATATAGCCAAAGAGGTTAAGGGCGCTGGTGAGTGGGACAGGCAGATGTCGATAGCACGAAAGAGTCTAAACTGGGAGGAGCAAGCTAGACTCTCTTTAGACACGGAGCGCTCTCGTCAGGTTCATGGTAAACATGCCACGGTTGGCTCGGCTTGCAGTATGTGTGGTCAGTTTTGTGCTATGGAGCTAACAGAAAAGTATCTGGGTATCTCAGTAGCAAAGTGCCTGTGACTACTTGCCTAAGCTACTAAGGAGATTAAAGTGGAGATTAGGGTTATAACTACTAATGTTACCAAGATTGAAACCGGCGCTATCATACTAAACTTCTTTGAGGGGGCAAAAAGCCTGGATGGCGATGAAGCTATTCTGGATAAGGCTCTGGATGGAGCTATCTCCCAGCTTATTAGTCAGGGCGAGATTAAAGGTAAGCTTAATGAGATAACCATTATTCATAGTCTGGGGAAGCTTCCCGCTGCTCGGGTGGTAATTGCCGGTTTGGCTAAGAAGCAGGAGCTAACTGTGGATAAGATTCGAGGAGTGGTGGCTGAAGCCTGTCGCCTCCTACGGAAGAAGGGAGTGGATGATGTAGTCACCGTTGCCCAAGGTGCTGGAGTAGCTGATATAACGATGAAGGATGCCGCTCAAGCGATAACCGAAGGCGCTTTGCTTGGCCTCTACTCGTTTCGCCGACATATAACCAAGAAAGACGAGTATGGTGAGATTAAGCGGCTATCGATAGTTGCTAAAAATGAGGTTGATATCCTTCCTTTAGAACAGGGCCGTGATGAAGGTAAGGTTTTGGCTGAAGCGACAAAGTTAGCTCGTGACATGGCTAATGAACCGGCTAACTATATGACTCCGGCTGATATGGCCCGGGTGGCTGAGAAGCTAGCTCAAGACCATAGCCTTAAGCTCAGCGTTTTTGAACGGGACAAGATGCAGGAGTTGGGTATGGGGGCACTGCTGGGTGTAGCTCAAGGGAGTGCTCAGTTGCCAAAATTCATTATCTTAAGCTACAAGGGGACTGCTTCTGATGAGATAGACCTTGCTTTAGTGGGCAAGGGGATAACATTTGACTCTGGGGGTATCTCGTTAAAGCCGGGGAGAAAAATGGAGGAGATGAAGAGCGATATGGCCGGCGGGGCAACAGTAATGGCAGCAATTTCCGCTATTGCTCAGCTTAAACCCAAGATTAATGTTACCGCTATAGCTCCAATGGTGGAAAACCTGCCTGGTGGTCATGCTTTAAAACCGGGTGATATTGTGACCGCTATGACTGGTAAGACCATTGAAATTATATCAACCGATGCTGAAGGGCGACTTATTTTAGCTGATGCCATGGGTTATGCCAATAAGATTAAGGCTAAACGAATAGTTGATGTGGCTACCTTGACTGGAGCCTGTATAGTAGCTCTGGGCGATGTATGCACTGGCGCTTTTACGAATAATCAGGAGCTAGTTCAAAAGGTGGTTGACGCTGGTGCTAAAGCCAGTGAGCTCATATGGCAGATGCCGATGTATGATAAGTATAAAGAACAAAACAAGAGTGATGTCGCCGATATTAAAAATGTGGGTAGTAAAAATGCGGGTGCTATAACCGCAGCTCAGTTTCTGGCTGAGTTTGCTGGTGATACCCCATGGGTTCATCTGGATATTGCGGGCACTAGTATGAGCGACAAGGAGTATAATTATTTGGCAAAAGGGGCTACTGGAGTGCCCGTACGTACTCTGGTTAACCTTGCTTTAGCTATTGCTCAACAAAAATAATAAAGATTGCTTGGAGGGGTATGGCTCCACAAATAGAAATCCTAAAATCTATCCCTTATTTTTCGGGACTGGAGCCGGGTGAGCTTACCTCAATCAGTAAACTCATTTTCGAGAAACACTATGATCAAGGAGAGATGATACTGCTTGAGGATGATGTGGCTGAGGCATTATATTTTGTTGCTTTTGGGGTAGTAAAGGTATTTAAGACCTCGCCTGATGGTAAAGAGCAGATTCTAAGAATCATACACCCCGGGGAATCCTTCAACGATGCCCCTATGTTTGATGGTGGGATAAATCCAGCCAGTGCTCAGGCTGTAAGGTCAGTTTTTCTTTACGGGATAGTCAAGAGCGATTTGGAGGCCATCATTCGCCGCCAGCCACAGATAGCCTTAAATGCCATCAAGATTATGGTAGATTGGTTGCGGCACTTGGTGTCACTGGTTGGAGACCTCTCCTTCAGACATGTTACCGGCCGGGTAGCTAAAATACTCCTTGAGTATGCTGGAGCTGAAAAGAATGCTGAGCCACGGCTGACACAACGGGATATGGCGGCTATGGCGGGCACCGTTCGAGAAGTGGTCAGTAGGTCGCTCAAGGCCCTTGAAGAGGAAGGAGTTATCAGGCTTGAACACCATCGCATTGTGATTACTGATAAGGCTGCTCTTAAAGAAAAGGTAGAGCCATCTTTTTGAGACAAAAGTCACAGACAGATGTTTGGCTTTGTTTTAAGATTGAAAAATGGGATTGGATAGTATAGTATGCAAGTGATACCGGTGATAGACCAAGATAAGTGTGACGGCTGTGGGCTATGTGTTCGTATCGGGTGCCGTTGCCTGATAGTGGTTAACGAAGGACTCACTTTTGTAGAGACAGAAGAGTGTGGCTGGTGCGCTCAGTGCGAAGCTGTGTGTCCCATCGGAGCTATAAGCTGTCCCGTTGAGATAGTTATTGAGGAGTATCACCTAGTTCTTGGAGATTAAATCTAAAGGAACTTACTTTCTTTATTCATTTATAAGATATACATGCTCACTAAGCATAGTGTTTTCTGGAAAATACAAGACTTCGTGTGTCTTCGGGATCATACCCCCCAGTCGAAAAGGACAATTATGACGCTGTGTTTAAGGAGTTTAGGGT
>NZEH01000049.1 GCA_002690375.1 Dehalococcoidales bacterium | reverse complement strand
CACGCGGTTTTTTGCCTTTGAATGTACACTACTAAAAGAAACCCCTTTATCCATTTTGGTTAGGTGCTTATATCCCGGCGTTGGAAGACCAATATGGCGGCGATAAAGGCGACCACGGCTACTCCGGCATAGACGACGATAGCTGTTCCGTTCAAGGAAGCGTTGCTGATAATCTCCTGTGGTTGGTAATAGTAGAAGAGGGAAAGGTTTCTCAACCAGCTGATGGATGGGTCCAAGATGGGAATTACGAAGTTGAGTATGTAGGAGCCGGCCATTAAAATTCCAGCAGCCAATAGGCTTTTCCTCGGCTGCAGGAAGATAGTGGCGAAAAATAGGGTAAGGCTGGCAAAAACCAGCACGAGAAGTAATGCCTCTAGTAATACCAGAGACAGGGTGACGATATCAACGGATTCTTGAATCATGGCAGAACCAACGATAAGGCCTATGAGCGAAGCACTGGCTATCAATATGGCGGCGAACACGAAGACGGCAAACTTACTTATCAGTATTTTGTAGCGTTGAACTGGCTGAGCCAATAGCAGATCAAGGGTGCCCCGTTCCACCTCTCGGGCAATACCGATACTGGAGGAGATGGCGTAGATGCCTATTATTACTGGCCACAAGACTAGTAATTCCATGGCGGCGAATGATTCCGGGGTCAAGATAAAGTCTGCGCCCTCCCATCCAAAAGCTGCCTTAAAGGCTTCGGGCATTTCGTTTATTAAGCTAACTATGTCATCATCCGATTTCATCGAGGGGTAGAGAGACATTGTCAGCAGGGCATAAAGAAATATGATGCCGGCCCAGGCCAGAAGTCCCCAGCGGCCAAGCTTCAGATTATTCAGAAATAGTCTTAGGCTCAAGACTGTTCCTCATCGTAAAACTCCATGAAGGTATCTTCCAGGCTGGCCTCGGGGAAGGACATATCTTCTAGGGGGAGCTGGCACAGTTGTTTTAACAGGCTGGGGATTTCATCGTGCACCTTGAGTTCCACATGTTTACCCTTAATGCTGATAATAGCTGCTCTTTCCAGTTTGAGTTCATCTTTGGTCATTTCTCGGCTGAGGACGAGGTGCATGCGCCTTACCTTCTTGTGTTTCAGGTCAGCTACCAGTTCAATATCTACTAGATGGCCGTTTCGGACTATGCCGATGCGATCACAGACCCGTTCCACCTCGGGCAGAATATGTGAGGAAAGAATTATAGTCTTGCCCCGCTTTTTCTCTTCCAATAGCAGCTCGTAGAACTGGCGCTGCATCAAGGGGTCAAGNCCTAGGGTGGGTTCATCCAGTATCAGAAGTTCCGGGTCATTCATAAGNGCNTGAATTATAACCAGCTTTTGCTTCATNCCNTTNGAGTAGGTCTGGGTCTGGCGNCTCAGATCAAGCTCAAACCGCTGCTGGAGNTGGNGCAGGCGCTGNCCATTGTGNCCTTTGTGAAAACTACCCATNAGGGACAGGAACTCACTGCCGNTCATGCCGTCATAGAGNACAACATCNCCGGGNACATAGCCTAGGCGCTGGTGTATCTCCAGATAGTTCTGGCGAGTGTCAAGNCCAAAGATCTGGGCNNTCCCACGAGTGGACCGGATGAGGTTTAAAAGCANGCGGATGGTGGTTGTTTTGCCGGCNCCGTTGGGNCCCAGAAAGCCAAATATCTCGCCTTGAGCGATCTCTAGATTGAGGTCCTCAATGCCCCGGGTCTTATCGTAGTATTTCGTTAGTCCGAAGGTTTTGATAACTGCCACACCGGACTCCACAGTAATTTTGTTTAGTGAATTTAGTAGAATTGGGATTTCCCGTTTAAAAAGGCTCTACAGCCGTATNTCNCAGTCTAGTTTANGCGNTGCTATAGTATAGTTTCCGGTCGGGTAATTGTCAATNCTCCAAGAGAGCTAAATCCCTAGACGTGTAGAATGCAGGTATGACTTTGGGGAGAAAGGGATAACAAATAGCCAGAATATCCATCCTCATACCAAAAACTTCTCAATCGCTACCGCCAGACCATTGAGGTCAACATCAAGGGTAACATGGTCAGCCACTTTTTTAACCTCATCAGGGGCATTGCCCATAGCCACTGCCAGACCAGCCGTTTCCAGTAGTGAAATATCATTCAGTCCATCACCTACAGCCATAACCTCACTTACTTCTACCCCCAAATGAGAGGCTAGCGCCATAAGAGCTTCCCCCTTGGATACCTTAGGGTCAACTATATTTATAAAGTCAACGTCGGGAAATGATGGGGTACGGGCAATAGAGAAACGAAGGCTACTAGCGAACTCATTCTGGAAACTTCTGGCTTTAGCATGCTCTTTAGCAGAATACGCCACCAGTTCTGCCTTGATAATACGCTCCCGATCCCAGATGCCGCTAAAATCGACAAATGTTGGCTCAACCCTAAAAAAGTGGCGATGGATTTCAACTGCCCAATTCTCCTGATCAGCAAAGAAGTGGTTTTTGGAGTAAAGCTCAAGATATATGTTATTTAAGTGGGCAAAGCTAACCGCTCGCTTGACCACTTCTGCTTTAAGCGGCTGGGCATATANCTCTTGGCTCTCAGCGAGATTGGCGACCAGAGCACCGTCAAAGAATATGTGAACACCATCCAGAGACAACTGCTCAAGGATTGGTAGGCAGGCTTTAATTACCCGCCCGGTGGATAAAGAGATCTTGACCCCTGAGGCGGCCACTCTAGCCAGTGCCTTTTTGTTCTCAGATGAGATGGCGCCACTCCTGTCCACCATGGTGCCGTCAATATCTACAAGTAAAAGTTTGTAACGATGATTTTCCAACCTCTCACCTTTTAAGATAGAGTCTACANATTCTACCATCGTATGTCGACCTTTACTATAGAGAGACTATTTGTAGGGGTGTTTGAAAGGGGTGAAGCACCTCTTTTTATATTTCCCCTTCTCCTTTGAAGGAGATGGGGAATAAGGAGGTGAGGTTGATAGAGTAATCCCCCTGTACTTATTCCATTTGCCCCCAAATTCTAGTAGAATAGGTTTAGTTATGGGACAAGATTTATCCCCTATCAGGCAGCAATATCTTAAGATTAAACGGAGGTATCCTCAGGCTATCGTCTTCTTTCGTCTGGGTGATTTCTATGAGACATTCGATGATGATGCCAAGACTACTTCTCGGGAGCTGGAGATTGTCCTTACCTCCCGGGGGATGGGTAAGGGGCAGCGGGTGCCAATGGCCGGCATCCCCTACCATGCTTTGGATGAATATCTGTCTAAACTGATTAAGCGGGGATACAAGGTCGCCATCTGTGAGCAGATGACCAAACCGGGGGAGACCAAGGGCATAGTAGAACGCGAGGTTGTTCGGCTGGTAACACCAGGCACTGTGGTTGAGCCAGGACTTCTTTCGGATAAAGCCAATAACTACCTTGCCAGNCTGGTTTTAGCTGGTGATGAGGCGGCTATAGCCTATGTTGATATAACGACCAGCGAGTTTACCACTACTCAGCTAGCTGTTCAGCGAGTGGCTAGTGAGCTTGANCGGCTCAAACCGGCAGAGATTGTTGTCAGTAAAAGCACAGAAGTTTCTGATTTAGGCGTGACGGCTCCAGTAACTCGCCTTAATGACTACCAGTTTGAGTTGGAGATAGCCCGAAGGACAATACTTGACCATTTTGGTGCAGCTACCCTTGACGGCTACGGCTGTTCACATCTGCCGCTAGCAATCCAGGCCGCCGGTGCCATTATATATTACCTTAAGCAAACCCAGAAAGGGACTTTAGAACAACTGAGCAGGCTCTCCACCTATTCCATCGGCTCATTTATGGAGCTGGATAAAACGACTATAGCCAACCTTGAACTCTTCCACAGCACCTCTGAAGCTAGTAGCAACTCGCTGCTTAAAACCATTGATCTGACTAGAACAGCCATGGGTGGCCGGCTGCTTAAGCGATGGCTTTCTCAGCCCCTGCTTGATATAAAAGAGCTTGAGAAAAGACAAGAGGTTATCTGCTGGTTCTATAGTACTAGCTTGGCTCGTAAGGAGACCATCTCGCTCCTCGGCGAGGTGGCTGACCTTGAGAGGCTGATTAACCGTGTAAGGAGCTATAGCACTCTCCCTCGGGAGCTGGTGGCGCTTAAGCGCAGTCTGCAAGTAGTCCCCAGANTTATAGAAGTAATCCAAGCCGGCGAAAACAGCGNCCACATTGACTTTCTTGAGGTAGAACTAAAACCTCGTCAAGATGTCATTGATCTGATTTCTGAGGCTATAGAGGATGAGCCTTCATCCCGTCTGGGCGAGGGCGGTGTTATCAGGCGCGGTTTCTCAGAAGAACTGGACAGCTTTCGTCGGGCAACTCGAAATGCCAAGCAGTACCTAGCTGACTTGGAGTTTAAGGAGCGAGAAAGAAGCGGTATTAAATCATTAAAAGTGGGTTTTAATAAGATATTCGGCTACTACATTGAAATATCTCAGTCTAATCTGGCTCAAGTGCCTGAGGATTACATCAGGAAGCAGACACTGGTCGGTGGCGAGCGCTTCATCACTCCGCAGCTGAAAGAGTATGAGTCAATGATTCTAAACGCCAGTGACCGGCTCTCTGAACTTGAGACTAGCCTATTCCGTCGGGTATGCTACCAGGTAGCTATCGACAGTGAGCGTATACTGGCACTAGCCCATGCTATAGCTAAGCTGGATGTTTTCTCCACTCTGGCTGAAGTAGCGGTGCGATATAGCTATGTCCGCCCCAAGTTGACTACTGGCAGTGAGATAGTTATCAGCCAGGGACGTCATCCGGTGGTGGAGAGAAGCCTGATAGAGCATGACTTTGTCCCCAATGATGTCGAGCTAGCCAGTGATGATGACCAGCTTATCATTCTTACCGGGCCTAATATGGCGGGTAAGTCAACCTACATAAAGCAGGTAGCCCTAATCGTACTTCTGGCTCAAATTGGCAGCTTTGTGCCGACCGATTCGGCGACTATTGGCTTAGTTGACCGTGTCTTTACCAGGGTTGGTGCCAGAGAAGACCTGGCTGCCGGACAATCTACTTTTATGGTAGAAATGATAGAAACGGCCAATATCCTAAATCATGCCACCCCGCGCTCACTTCTTATTCTTGACGAGATTGGACGGGGTACCAGTACCTATGACGGGCTGGCTATTGCCCGCGCTGTTGCTGAGTATATCCACAACTATTCGGGACTGGGCGCCAAAACGCTTTTTGCTACCCATTACCACGAAATGGTGGAGCTAGCCAGTTATCTGCCGCGGGTAAGAAACTTTAATATAGCTGTAACCGAGGAAGCCGGCGAGGTTATATTCTTGAGAAAGATTGTTCCCGGCGGAGTTGACAAGAGCTACGGCATCCATGTTGCCAAGCTGGCCGGGTTGCCTAAATCAGTGCTTCACCGCGCCAACGAGGTGTTGGATGAACTTGAGGAAGATAGTAGTAAAACAAAGAACGTACTTAAGAGACAGCGTAGAAAGCTAGCCCCACAGCTATCCTTCTTCAACCAAAAGCCACCAGTCTTAGAGGAGCTTGAAAAACTGGACACAAACGCACTGACCCCTCTTGAGGCATTAACCAAGCTCTATGAACTGCAAAAGAAGGTGAGGGATGGGTGAGTGAGTGAGTGAGTGAGTGAGTGAGTGAGTGAGGGGAAACTGTATTCAATGCCAATTAGGATTTTGTCTTTATATAGTGTATGTTTACTTTTCTTCTAATTTAGAAATGGGGTTTGCACAGAATCTCTTTAACTTTTAGGTCAAAAAAGTCGTGGGAGTTGACTGGTTGGAGCACCACGGCAGTATCGGCGCCTTTGCCGGTGCCGCCAATAGCAATGATCTCCTCATTGGTGCGCACTAGCCCCCCATCGGCCGCCATCATGGCAATCTCAACGACTACTTTCATCCCCTCACCAAAAATTCTCAAAGTATTGGCGATTATATCTCCAGTAACATATGCATTGAATGTATTGCGCATCGCCCGACTAATCCCACCAAAAGCATGGGTGGTGGTCAGGACTACGCCTCCCCTACCCTCTACTATTTGTCTGTTCTCCTGTGTAAATTGTTGAGTGTCAGGGGTACGAAAACCGCTAACAAGAGTTACCGCGATAACTCTTAATCCCTGNAGGACATCTATAGCCCTTACTGCGGTATCGCCTCTGGTCGAGGCTATCACAACTGTTTTAATACCCAGCTCATCCGCCCGCTGTTTGGTGAGACGAAGCACTTCCTCGGTATTCTCTCTGCCCCGCTTTTCAAAATAGATAGTCTTTAATTCCATCGTGTTTCATTTTTAATTTTCATACATTCTACCANTCTTTACCAGTTTTCAGCCATACACTCTATTTATCACAGGGGTAAAGGGGCGAAGGCCCTAAATAATAATTCCCCCTTTTTTTGGAAAGCTTGCCCTTGATGGCTCAAGCCAGAAGAGAGAATGGGATAAAGCGAATTCCCGAAAAGCTTGGTTTTTGGGGTAAATTAAGNGGGTAAATGAACAACCTTATACTTTAGTTTCTATTTTGACAACAGAATTCTTTAGTCTGCCTATCGGCTCTATCCTTACCTCTACGCTGTCGCCTGGGTACATGGCACCAGTGCCGCTGGGGGTGCCGGTGGCAATAATATCACCAGGTAGTAGGGTCATCACATTTGATATAAAGTTTATTAGCTCCGGAATAGAGTAGATAAGGTCACTGGCGTTGCCTTGCTGTTTAAGCTTGCCGTTAAGGTAAGTCTCAACAATCATGTTAGTTGGCTCAAGCTCGGTCTCAATGCATGGTCCTACGGCGGCGAAGGTATCAAAGCTTTTGGCTCTGGTCCACTGCTTATCATGGTTCTGCAGGTCACGGGCGGTAACATCATTAAAGCAGGTGTAGCCCAATATATAGTCCAAAGCATCTTTGATGGCTACTCGCCACACCGGTTTTTTTATGACCACTGCCAACTCGCCTTCGTAGTCCACCCTGGNTGNGGCAGAGGGATAAATAATGTTATCTTCTGGCCCGATCACTGCTGTTGACGGTTTTAAGAAGAGTAGCGGNGCATCAGGCACCGGTAGGTTGAGCTCTTTAGCATGAGTGTGGTAATTAAGTCCCAAAGCTACTATCTTGGATGGGGTGCATGGTGGAAGAAGTTTAACCTGCTTAAGATTGTAATAATGGGCGGTTAGTTTAATATGATCGAAAGGCGTGTCTTCTATCTCCTGAATAGTCGAACCGTTTATTATTCCATAGCTAATTTTATCGTCAAAAGAAAAGCGAATAATCTTCATTGCTTAATTAGGTATTTTAACTTATGTAGGTGAAAAACTGCAAGGTGAAGGCCACTACCATCGATTTTGAATATGTGCTGTCTTCTTCCTTGACACGCCTTGGGCAGATTGTTAAACTATAGCGACTTCACCTTGTTATTTAGCCATCTGACCAGCGTTTTATGGGGAGCAACAGTTGACCCAAGAGGTAGCTAACAGCTTGCCATCACCACCAACCTTGAGCCAAGGGCTTGTTGAAATCTTCACCGGCGATGGTAAGGGTAAAACAACAGCCGCTGTAGGGGCAGCAATACGAGCCGCTGGGCATGGACTGCGAGTATTTATTGTTTTTTTTATGAAGGGAAGGGATTATGTTCACGGGGAGGAAAAAATCCTGTCTAAACTACCTAATGTTACCATAGCTAGTTTTGGGCAAAGGGGATGGGTGAGTAAAGGTGAGGTTAAGCCAGAGCATAAAAAGCAGGCAGGTTTGGCTCTAGCCAGTGCCCGTGAGGCTATGCTTAATGGTAGCTATGACTTGGTGGTGCTGGATGAGGTAAATGTGGCGATAGACAGCAAGCTGGTTGAACTGAATGAGATGCTCAAGCTTATTAAGGATAAGCCCCAGAATGTGGAACTCATCCTTACTGGTCGTTATGCTGACCCAAAACTGGTTCAAGAAGCCGATCTTGTCACCGAAATACAGATGATTAAGCACCCCTATGCCAAAGGGATAAAGGCCCGAAAGGGGATTGATTATTAGCTGGTAATTCACCGTTAGGAGGTAGTTATGCGTCTAACACTAAGTCTAATAAAAGCCGATATTGGTGGTTATGTGGGGCATTCTGAATCTCATCCTGATATCTTAGCTAAGGCTGATGAGAGTCTTAAAAAAGCCAAGGCAGATGGCTTGCTGATTGACTATTATGTGACCAAATGTGGTGATGATCTGCAACTCATTATGACTCACCAACAGGGNGAAGTAAATGAAAAAATTCATAAACTAGCTTGGGATACCTTTATTGAGGGCACTGAATTAGCTAAAAAGCTAAAACTTTATGGTGCCGGTCAGGATTTATTATCCGATGCTTTCTCAGGGAATGTTAAGGGAATGGGCCCTGGCGTAGCTGAAATGGAAATAGATGAACGCAAATCTGAGCCTATTATCATTTTTATGGCTGACAAGACCTCATCTGGATCCTGGAATATGCCGCTATACAAGATGTTCGCCGATCCATTTAATACCATTGGGCTGATTATTGCCCCCAATATGCACACTGGTTTTGCCTTTGAAGTGCACGATGTCAAGGAACATAAGAAGATTACCCTGAACACCCCTGAGGAGATTTATGATCTGCTNGTTTACATTGGGGCACCTTCACGCTATGCNCTAAAAGCGGTTTACAGCCGGGAAACCAATGAAATAGCTGCGGTNTCCTCTACCCAGCGTTTGTCTTTAATTGCTGGGCGGTATGTGGGGAAGGATGACCCGGTATGCCTTGTTCGCGCCCAAGCGCAATTCCCAGCAGTAGGTGAAGTACTGGAACCTTTTGCCTTACCCCATTTGGTAGAGGGCTGGATGCGGGGCTCGCATCACGGTCCTTTTATGCCGGTGTCTGTTGCGGACAGCACCCCGTCTCGCTTTGACGGACCCCCCAGAGTAACAGCTCTCGGCTTTCAGCTTGCCGAAGGCAAGCTGGTGGGACCTCGTGACATGTTTGCGGATAAATCCTTTGATAATGCCCGCCAGCAGGCAAATGACATAGCTGAATACATGCGTCGCCATGGCCCCTTTGAGCCACACCGTCTGCCTCTGGAGGAGATGGAATACACCACCATGTCCCAAGTAGCAAAGAAATTAGAGGGACGATTTCAGCCATTGGCGGATTAGGGCGATGGCTGAANTCCTCCTAGCAACAAGTAATCAAGCCAAGCTAAAAGAGTTAAAAAGCCTGCTCTGTGACCTCTCCTATAAGTTGGTTACGCTATCTGAGATAGGCATCAACGATAAAGTAGATGAGGTTGGTAATAGCCTTAAGGAAAATGCCCTCTTAAAGGCAACTATCTCAGCTAGTAAAAGTCAGCTACTAACTCTGGCTGATGATTCCGGGCTTGAGGTCGATGCCTTAGGTGGCCAGCCTGGTGTATTTTCAGCTCGCTATGCTGGGGAAAATGCCTCCAATGGCGAGCGGATAGATTACTTGCTATCTCAACTTAAGGATGTGCCTTGGGAGAAGCGACGGGCACGCTTTAGGTGTGTTATTGCTATCTGTTCGCCTGATGGGCGGGTTGAGATCTGCTCTGGTGCCTGTCAGGGGATTATTTCCCTAAAGCCCAAAGGAAAACTGGGTTTTGGCTATGATCCTATCTTTTACCTGCCTCGGCTGGGTAAGACAATGGCTGAATTACCTCAAGATATGAAAAATCGTCTAAGTCATCGGGGAAAGGCAGTCAGAAAAGCATACAGCCTACTTGAACGGTTAGAGGTAGGGAATGATTTTTAACTTGTATAGAATGCTGGATTAGTATATACTATACACCTTTATTGAACTATATTGCTGGGGGTAGATTATGAAACTGTCGTGTCTTCAGGAGAACTTAAATCATGGGCTTAATCAGATTGGGCGGGCGGCAGCTACCAGAACAACCCTGCCCATTACTAGTCATGTTCTTTTGGCTACCGACCAGGGGCGCCTCAAGCTGGCGGCAACTAATCTGGAGATGGCAATTAGCTGCTGGCTTGGTGCCAAAATAGAAACAGAAGGGGCGATTACTGTTCCCGCCCGACTGCTCACCGAGTTTATCGCTTCCCTGCCCAATGATAAGGTTGCTATCAGTCTTTCCCTTAAGACTAAGATACTGGGACTTCAGTGTGCCCGATTTGAGGCTAGAATCAGTGGTATTGATGCCAAAGATTTCCCGCCTATACCCAAGATTGAAGACGGGGTTACCACTAAGGTGGAGGCGGAAGCCCTTCGTCAGGGAATCGGCCAGGTTGTCTTTGCTGCTGCCGCAGATGAGTCTCGGCCGGTGCTCACCGGTGTTAGTGCCGAGTTTAATGGTGAGCTACTGACACTAGCGGCGGCTGATGGTTTTAGACTAGCCGTATACAAGCTACCTCTGGCGGGTTCGGTCAGTGAGAAGACTACGGCTATTATTCCGGCGCGAACCTTAGCTGAGCTGAATCGGCTGGCAACTGATCAGGAGGAGGCTATTGAGATAACGGTAAATGCCACTAAAAGCCAGGCTATATTCCGCTTAAAGGATACCGAGCTTGTATCCCAGCTGGTGCAGGGCACCTTTCCTCAGTATGACCAACTTATTCCCCAAAGCTATAATACCCACGCCGTAGTTGACGTCGCTCAATTCCTAAGGGCAGCCAAGACAGCTTCTATTTTTGCTCGTGATGGTAGCGGCATTGTCCGTCTGATAATGACCCCCGGTGGCGAGGCAACCCCAGGTAAGCTAACGGTTTCTGCTCGCTCTGAGGAGATAGGTGACGATGTTGGTGAGATTGATGCTATTGTCCAGGGCGAAGAGGCAAAGATAGCCTTTAACGGTAGATATCTGATTGATGTCCTTAGTGTCCTTCGTGAAGAACAGGTAGCCCTAGATGTTACCAATCCATCAAGCCCGGGAGTTCTCCGACCGGTGGGTGCCGACAACTATGTCCATGTCATCATGCCGATGTTTGTGCAATGGGACTGAATTTTGAGGCTAAATAGTTCATCGTGTCATGAATGTGCAGTGGTAGAAGGTGCTTGGCAATGTCAGGCACCTTTGCTTTTATAGAGCAAGAATCTTTCAACTGATTGAATATTGGGAATGGTTAGCCGTAAATGAGAGGCAATATGGATGGGCAAGTATTCACAATAACCAAACTTCACTATATTAATGGGGTTGTCTACTTTGCTGCTAAAAAG
>NZEH01000048.1 GCA_002690375.1 Dehalococcoidales bacterium | reverse complement strand
CCGGGGCAGACTATAGATGTCGAGCATCTGGACGTAGCTGAAGGTGATATTGTTGAGCTTAAGCAGGTACTGCTCATTGCCGATGGTGACCGCTTCATGGTGGGCAAGCCCACCATCCAAGGCGCCAAGGTAGTTGCCACCTCAAAAGGAGAGGGCAAGAGCAAGAAAATAATAGTCTTTAAATATAAGCCAAAAGTGCGTTACCACAAGAAGACCGGGCATCGTCAACTCTACACCAGGCTAACTATTGAGAAGATAAGCGAACTAGAGGCGGCACAAGACGAGCCGCCGAAGAAAGTCCGCCGAGGCAAGAAAGAGGTAGCTAGAAGTGGCGCATAAAAAGGGAGGCGGCTCTACCCGCTGTGGCAGGGATTCCAAACCCAAGTGGCTTGGGGTGAAAAGATACGCCGGCCAGAGTGTCAGCGCCGGGACTATTTTAGTCCGGCAGCGGGGCACACGTATTCACCCGGGCAGCAATGTCGGCGTTGGTAGAGACCATACCCTCTTCGCCCTTATTGACGGCATAGTTAAATTTGAACCGACCAGCAATGAGCGGAGGAAGGTCAGCGTTTGCGCCAGATAGCCCAACGAGAAGTCAATCATATCAAAAGTATTTAGTAAATGCTTGGTTTTTTGAGTTAGAAACGGTCATTTAAATGTTGTTATGAAAGATAAGATTCATCCCAAATACCATGCTGATGCCAAAGTGGTCTGCTCTTGCGGTAATACCTTTACCGTTGGTTCTACTAGAAAAACGTTCAAGGTTGAGCTGTGCAGTAAGTGCCACCCTTTTTTTAGCGGTGAGAGTAGAATGGTAGACACCGCCGGACGGGTGGAACGATTTAAGCAACGCTACAAGATAGCAGACTAAATAGATAAAGGTTACCCGGGCAGGGAGCGGGCAACTTTGACCGCTCCTTTTTTCAAAGTGCTTAAAAAAGCTCTGCAGGACTTCTTTAAGCACACCAGCCCCACCACCTCCAGTCTTATTTTACCGCTGAAAAGAATAGTTTTTCAGCAGTCTCTTAGGCAGAGCGAACTATGGCAGAGAGATTCCACTATGGGGGACAGGCAGTTATAGAGGGGGTGATGATGCGGGGGCAAAAGGTGGCCGCAATTGTGGTGCGCCGCCCCAACGGTAAACTGGCCATCAACACCAAGCCACTATCCCCGATTTATACCGGTCGGATGAGACGAACCCCTTTTGTCCGTGGTACCATCGCTCTGCTTGAAGCACTGGTGATTGGCGTAGGCAGCCTGGTATACTCAGCCAATGTGGCACTGGAAGAAGAGGAGGAAAAACTCTCCTCGGGTTCAGTCTGGCTTATACTTAGCGTTTCTCTAGCTTTTGGTGTAGGCCTGTTCTTTCTAGCGCCCCTTTTCCTTACCAGGCTAATTGACCTCTATATTAGTTCGTCACTGCTTTTTCACCTAATAGAGGGTTTTGTCCGATTGGTCATCTTTCTAGGTTACCTTAAACTGATATCACTGTTACCTGACATTAAGCGATCCTTTGCCTATCACGGTGCTGAACACAAGACAATACACGCCTATGAAGACGGCGTCCCGCTTGAACCCGAAGCTATCAGACGATACGGTACTGCCCATGCCCGTTGCGGTACTGCCTTTTTGCTGGCGGTACTGGTTATAGCTATCCTGATCTTTGCCTTAATTGGCCGCCAAGAAATATGGATTATGATACTTTCAAGGATTCTCCTTCTACCAGTGATTGCATCTCTTGGTTATGAGGTAACCCAGTTTGGTGCCAGGCACATGAATAATGGCTTCATTCGAGCTACTATGACCCCCGGGCTGTGGCTACAGGGACTGACCACCAATGAACCGGATGAGGGACAGATAGAGGTTGCTGTAGCAGCATTAAAAGAGGTATTAGCTACCGAGCACCCGATAGAGGCAACTTGAGCTGCTTCCTCTTTAAGGACTGTCCCTTAGGTCTTCTCTGGTTAGCTCATCAAAGAAGCAGGTCTTATTACCGGTGTGGCACACCGGCCCCAGAGGCTTGGCTTTAACCAGAATGGTATCACTATCACAGTCCTGCCATAATTTACACACTATGAGGCGGTTGCCTGAAGTCGCCCCCTTATGCCATAGCTCCTTACGGCTGCGGCTGTAAAACCAGACTTCGCCACTGGACAAGGTTAGCTCCAGCGATTTTTTATTCATATAGCCTAGCATCAATACCTCACCAGTATCGACATCCTGAACTATGGCCGGGATAAGTCCCTCTTTATTAAATTTTAGATCTCTTATCAATCTCACCCTCTGTCAAAAAGTTCATGTTTTCTTACTTTTAGCTAACAACGTCCAATGCCTGCTTCAGGTTGATCTGCTTGGTATAGAGCGCTTTGCCAATTATAGCACCAGACACACCAAGTTTCTTTAACACTTTAAGATGAATTAGTGATGAAATACCACCGGAGGCAACAACCGGAAACCTTGTCGCATCAACCAACTCAAAGATGGAGTTGAAGTTTGGCTCAGTCAGGGTGCCATCACGACTAATATCGGTGTAGATAAAACGCCTCACCCCGAGTGTGGCCATAGAGCGGACAAACTCTACCGCCCCAAGCTCTGTTTCCTTTAGCCAGCCATGTGTTGCCAGATAGCCCTCTCTGGCATCAAGGCTTACGATGATGGACTGGCCAAAGCGACGGCACGCCTCTTTAACCAGCTCAGCATCCTCCACAGCGGCGGTGCCTAAAATAACTCGGTCAACGCCAACCTTAAGCAGTTCTTCAATTGTTCCCATTTGGCGGATGCCACCACCCGCCTGAACCGGAATTAACACGGCATTGGCTATCTCAGTAATGAGCTCAAGATTACAGAGTTCGCCGCTAGCAGCACCGTCAAGGTCAATAATGTGTAGCCTCAGTGCCCCCAGTGACTGCCATTCCATTGCCATCTCTACCGGATCATCAGAGAATATAGTTTCTATACCATAGTCACCCTGATACAGGCGTACACAGTTCCCGTTCCTAATGTCTATAGCTGGGATAATCTCCATTTCAATCTCATTTCATGCCGGATTTAGGGGTTTTAACTACTAAACAGGTATTATATCATCTCTGCTTAAGGGACACCAATATCTGGTGCTTTCCCTATATATAGCAACACTGCTACATGTATCATCTAGACTCCTCAAGGCCAGAAAGATCACTTTTTACAACAATAAGCTTAGTCCCATCTTGGTCCTTAACAATAACCTCCTCGCCAACATCTNTCTTCTGGATAACCGATCTTGCCCGCCACAGCTCGCCACTAATTTTGATAACACCTTCAGGGTCAAGTGGGCTGACTACCTTGCCCTTACCACNAACCATGGTCAGCAGACCTACCAACGGCTTTCTCCGCAGGGCACGGCTGCCCATCCGATAAAAAATAACCGCCACGGTAGCCCATGCTACCATCACGGCAATGAGAACACCCAGCGGTAGCTCAATACCGAANTCGGGCAAACCAATACGAACTAAAGCTACTATGGCCGCCTCCTCCANCAGAGTGCTCAAAATAGCCCAAATAAGTCTGGCGTTCATCTTGCTATCTATTATAGCAGGACGGCGAATTCCGTGATTAGAGATTAATTATCATCCTCACCCCAATTAATCCCCCTCTCCTTTGAAGAAGAGGGGGAAAGATAAAAAGAGGGGCTAACACCCATTTGAAACACCAATTACGCTAATCTAGTTAACCTTTATTGCCGATACTAAAAACAGGGTGCTATAATGAGCAAAATATGAGTCCATAAAGTCTTTATGAGGGGAGGGTTGATAATGAAACTAAGTCGTGAAGAGGTGTTGCATATCACTCGCTTGGCTAGACTGGGCTTAACTGAGACTGAGATGGATAGCTTAAGTGAGCAACTATCCAATATCCTAGAACATTTTGAGATATTACAGCAGGTGGATACCACCGATGTCCCGCCCACAACACAATCAATAGACCTTATGAATGTATTAAAGAGTGATGAGGTAGCTGCTTCCCTGTCTCAGNGCCAGGTGCTAGCCAATGCCCCCAGAAGAGAAGGTGACTTCTTTAGGGTGCGAGCTGTGCTGGAGTAATGAATGCTGATAGGCTATACAAGAAAGGCCTCCGCCTTGAGTACTTTACTGTTGGCTATAACATCCTTGAGGCTATTGCCTCAATTGTATTCGGCAGCATTGCTGGTAGCATTGCCCTAATTGGCTTTGGGCTGGATAGCATCGTTGAATCACTGTCAGGTCTAGTTTTAATTTGGCGCTTAAGACAACACGGGAAAATATCAGAAGCAGCAGAGGAGAGGATAGAGAAAAGGGCAACAAGGTTTGTTGCACTTACTTTCCTCATACTTGGTTTTTATGTCCTATTTGAATCGGTAAAGAAGCTGGTGGTTGCCGAAATCCCAGAGCCTTCTCTGCCGGGGATAGTAATAGCTATACTTGCAATAATTGTCATGCCGATACTAACTTGGCAGAAGTATAAAACGGGTAAACAAATAAATAGCCAAGCGTTAGTGGCTGACTCTAAGGAAACACTAGCCTGTTTCTTTCTTTCGATGGCTTTATTATTAGGATTGGGTGCTAATTATTTATTTGGTTTCTGGCAGGCCGATCCGATAGTTGGGTTAATCATCGTGCTTTTCTTGTTCCGAGAAGGGTGGCAAGGTTTCAAAGAATCTAGCTAAAAGGAAGTTTGAAGGAGCTTCGCTCCTTCAAAACCTATCTCTCCCTCTCCTTTTAGGAGAGTGGGATTAAGGGGGTGAGGTTGATAGTAAATCAATTGACCATTCATGCAGTGCATAAACTGCTCAAGGCTAAGGAGCTATCATCAGTTGAACTAACTAAGGCTACCTTAGAGCGCATTCATAATCTTGAGCCTAAAGTTCACGCCTTTAGTACCATTACTGATGAGCTAGCCCTAAGACAAGCCCAAAAGGCTGACCAGCTTATTGCCGCCGGCAATTTAAATCCCCTTACTGGCATCCCGGTGCTCGTAAAAGACAATATGTGCACCAAGGGGATACTGACTACCTGTGCCTCAAAAATACTTGAGAATTTTGTCCCTCCTTATGATGCTACTGTGATAGAGAGGTTAAGTGAGCGCGGCGCCGTAATTATCGGCAAAGCCAATATGGATGAATTTGCCATGGGTTCTTCAACTGAGAACTCGGCTCTTTTTACTACTCATAACCCGTGGGACCTGAGCCGTGTCCCCGGTGGTTCAAGCGGTGGCTCGGCAGCCGCCGTAGCCGCCGGTGAGGCTATCTACGCCCTAGGATCAGATACCGGCGGCAGTATCCGCCAGCCAGCCGGTTTCTGCAGTGTTACCGGCTTAAAACCCACCTACGGCCGGGTAAGCCGCTACGGCTTAGTTGCCTTTGCCAGCTCACTTGACCAGATTGGACCACTAACACAAAATGTTACTGATTGTGCCTTAGTCTTAAATGCTATTGCTGGCTATGACTCAAAAGACTCTACCTCATCTCCACAGCCAACACCTGATTTTACTCAATGTCTAACAGGTGATATAAAGGGGCTCAAGATTGGTATCCCTAAAGAATACTTTGTTGAGGGTATGCAACCAGAAGTAGCCTCCGCCATACGAGCCGCCATTACCAAGCTTGAGGAGCTGGGAGCCAGCATAGAATGGGAGGTAACACTACCCCACTCATCCTACGCTCTGGCGGTCTATTATATCATTGCTCCCTCGGAAGCTTCAGCCAATCTGGCACGTTATGACGGAGTAAAGTATGGCTTTTCTTATTCTGATACTAAAAATATGTGGCAGGCAATGGAAAAAACCCGCGAGGTCGGTTTTGGCGCCGAGGTGAAAAGGCGTATTATGATAGGAACTTACGCCCTATCCGCCGGCTATTATGATGCCTGGTACTTAAAAGCCCAGAAGGTGCGTACCCTGATTCGGCGAGAGTTTGACCAGGCTTTTACCAAGTATGACGCCCTGGTAACGCCAACCTCACCCACCGTCCCCTTCAAAATCGGTGAGAAGATGGACGACCCGCTTCAGATGTATTTAAGTGATGTCTGCACNATACCAGTAAATATCGCTGGCCTGCCAGCTATNTCTATCCCGGCTGGCTTTGCCGATGGACTGCCCATAGGACTCCAGATTATCGGCAAGCCCTTTGCTGAGGAAAGCATCCTCAAAATCGCCTACGCTTATGAGCAAGCAACGGAGTGGCACAAGAGGAAAGCGAATATATAAAGATTGAGAGGGTACCCAATAAATAGTCTTAAAGTAAATTGTTATTCCGGTCATACCTATGCCCAAAGACCGTTGTCTCTTACGCTGGAAAGCACAGAATATGAGGTTAAAGAAGTAAAAAAGGAGTGGCTTGAACCGGGGGAGAGACACTTTTTAGTTAGAACCAAAGATAACAAAAGCTTTCAACTCTGCTATAATGAATCCCAAGACCAGTGGTCGCTAATTTACCAAGCTAAGGAGCAAGGAAAATGCTAAAAGAAATTCTTAAAATTTTAGAGGATGACGCCCGAACCACCAGCGAAAAAATAGCCACTATGACCGGCACCAAAGTCGATGAGGTCAAAAAGCTCATCAAAAAAGCCGAGGAAGACAGGACCATCTTAAAGTACAAAACGGTAATCAACTGGGAAAAAGTGGCTGATGAGCAAGTCTGGGCACTAATTGAGGTCAAGATTACCCCCCAGAGAGAGGTTGGCTTTGACGCCATTGCCGAGCGTATCTACCGCTTCCCCGAGGCACGCTCGACCTACCTAGTATCAGGAACCTATGACCTAGCTGTCCTTGTTATGGGTAAGAGCATGCATAAAATATCCGATTTCGTTGCCCAAAAGCTGGCTCCCATTGAGGGAGTGCAGGGGACGGTTACTCACTTTCTGCTCAAACGACTCAAGGAAGACGGCGAGATTCTGGCAGGAAAAGAAGGGACTAAACGACAACCGTTAATACTTTAGAAAGAGCCATCCATGACTATAAACCCCCAAGGTCAGCCAAATAAATACCGTAGCCTAATCTCACAGCGAGTAGAGCAACTATCTCCTTCCGGCATACGCCATTTCTTTGACTTATTAGCCTCCATGGAAGGGGTCATTTCACTCGGTGTTGGTGAGCCTGACTTTGCCACCCCATGGCACATCCGTGAGGCAGCCATCTACTCAATAGAGCGGGGCTACACCATGTACACCTCAAACCTAGGGATGCCCGAACTGCGTGAGGTGCTATCACGTTACCTTAAAGATACCTCTAACCTTGAATACAAGCCCAATAGTGAACTTCTGATTACCGTCGGCGTAAGCGAAGCCTTAGACCTAGCAATGAGAGCCGTAATTAACCCCGGGGATGAGGTTATTATGCCTGACCCCGCTTATGTCTCCTACAGCCCCTGCGTCATTCTAGCGGGAGGCATACCAGTCATGGTGCCTACCAGCGAGGAAAAGAACTTTGAGCTAAGCGCTGCCGACATTGAGGCTAGACTTACCAGTAAAACTAGGGCAATTCTCCTCGGTTATCCAGCCAATCCCACCGGGNCGGTNATGCCNNNANANAAGCTTANNNAAATAGCNNANGTAGCNCGCCGCCACAATCTNCTNATNGTCTCTGATGAGATATATGCCAAACTGGTCTACGGTGTTCCCCAGACCTGCCTAGCAACACTAGCCGGCATGAAAGAGAGAACCATTCTTCTCGGCGGTTTCTCCAAGGCCCATGCCATGACCGGCTGGCGCATCGGCTACGCCGCCGCCAAGGAAGAGATTATTTCAGCCATGACCAAGATTCACCAGTACACCATAATGAGTGCCCCGACAATGGGGCAAGTAGCCGCTATTGAAGCACTAAAATCGAGTGAGGAAAGTGCTGCTGAGATGGTTGAGGACTACAATAGACGACGGCTGGTAATAGTTGAGGGACTAAACGCTATTGGTCTATCCTGTTTTGAGCCTAAAGGGGCTTTCTATGCCTTCCCCTCAATAAAGGCTACCGGTATGACCTCAGAGGAATTTGCCGAAAGGCTTTTACTAGAGGAAAAAGTAGCCGTCGTCCCCGGTAATGCCTTCGGCAAGGGTGGTGAAGGCCATATCCGCTGCTGCTATGCCACCTCGCTGGCTGATATTGAAGAGGCATTATCAAGGATGAGGCGGTTTGTGGACAAACACCGAGCATTTTAGCCCCCAAAGCCTGTCCTAGATGAAAGAGTGCACTCTGCTTAGTTTCTATTTGCCTTTAGTAACCTTCGGAAGTTATAATATATATCATAGGGTAGAAGAGTTTAATAGCTTTAAGACGCTCTCCACAAAATCTCGCTAAAATAAGTCGTAACCGGAAAATTATATGATAAATTTAGCTAAAACATCAATAAAAGACCCCGGACTTGACTCTAAGGAGGCCATTTTAAGAAAACAGTACATGAAGGACCTGTTTAAAACCCAGGCCAGGAACTATGATTTCCATGACGATATCTACGGGTTTTACGCTCACAGGCTATGGATCTTATCTCTGCTGGGTGTTATTAATAAGTTCATGAATAGCAAAAAGTCAGCTAAGATGCTTGACCTAGCCTGCGGCACCGGCTTTGTTACCTTTAATGTGGCCAAAAGATACCGTAACATTGACATTTCTGGCTTTGATATAAGCCCTCACACGATAGAAGTTGCCAGGGAAAGACGCCACAAAAAGTTTAAAAATAGAAAGATTAGCTTTTACTTAGGTGATGCCGAACTCCCCTACGGCGACAATAAATATGATATTATCACCACCAGTTTTGCCTTCAGGAACTTTGCCAACAAGAACTTGGCGGTGGAGAATGCTTTCAGAGCTTTAAAACCGGGTGGGGTATTTATTATTCAGGACCTAACCAAACCAGAGCACCAGCCGCTTAAAGGTATTTATCTTTTCTATATGAAATATATACTGCCGATATTTACCACGATATTGGGTACAGAGAGAACAGTCGCCGCATGGCTTTATAAATCGGTAATGATGATGCCCATTAACTCGGCGATAAAGAACTTACTTGAAGATAAGGGGTTTGAGGATGTCTTTTGTAAAAAACAGATGCTTGGCATCGCCTGTCTCATTGGAGGCTATAAGCCAAAGGAATAGGACAGCACAGATAGAAACGCTGGAATATGATATTGGCTATAACGCCACCAGAAAGATCTATATTGGCACTGACATCTTGGAGGCACTCCCGGATTATGCCAAGGGACTCTCAGCGGATAGATTTTTTATCATTACCGATACTGATGTCGAAAAGGGTTATTTCGCCAAAGTCGAGGATATTCTGAGCCAGGTGACCAAGACACACCGGATTTCATTTCCGGCCGGTGAAAGCAGTAAGACGCTGTCAACCCTGGAAGCAGTTGCCGCCAAGGTTCTGAATGCCGGAGCTACCAAGACGAGTGTTATTGTTTGCCTAGGTGGGGGTGTTGTCGGCAATCTTGGGGGGCTCTTGTCGGCATTACTTTTCCGGGGCATGATGTTTTTCCATATCCCNACGACGCTGACGGCTCANATTGACAGCACCATCGGCATAAAACANGCAGTAAACTANAAGAAGGGTAAAAATCTATTCGGACAGTATTATCCACCAGAGTTTGTCTTTGTTGACTTTGCCGCTTTAAGAAGTCTTCCCGAGAGACATATAAAGGCTGGCATTGCCGAATCGGTAAAACATGCCCTGTGCCAGGACATAGACTTTTTTGATTTTCTTGAGCAGCATGCCAACAATTATTCTTGGGACACGATAGAAAGGCTTGCCCTCCATACCATTAAACTAAAACTGAAGCTTCTGAAATTGGACCCATTTGAGGGCAAACTTGACCCACAACTAGAGCTGGGCCATACTATCGGGCACGCCATAGAAATAATCAAAATGGGCGGTCTCCTGCACGGTGAAGCCATTGCCATAGGCATGGTAGTGGAAACAAGATTGTCTTTAACGCTTGGTTTCATGCTGCAAGAACTGCAAGGTAAGATAGAAGATATCTTCCAAAAGATTGGTCTGCCTACTAAAATACCGGCTGATATATCAGTTGACCAGATTATCCAAACTCTAAAATATGACAACAAGCGAATAACCGCTAGAAATGACTTCTCCCTGCTTGAGGACTTTACCAGATTTCATAAAACGAATGGCAAAATAGGCACTAAAGTGCCTGAGGTTATCCTAAGGCAAGTCCTTGAAAACTCCTACTAACCAAGCCATAACTTTAGGCCATTGGCTTAAGGCGGCCAGACTAAAATTCCTGCCGCAGGGGGTGATGCCTATATTTCTGGCCGGAGCCATTGCNTACTCAGAAGATATCTTTAAGCCACTTTATTTTGTCATTGCTCTACTGGCGGCGGCGGCTGTTCAGATAGGGTTAACCATGTTTAACGATATGCTTGATTTTGCCTACGGGACAGACCAGCAGAAGATAGAGACTAAGAATCCGTTTTCCGGTGGTAGTGGTGTGCTAACTAGCGGCACTATCACGTTGAAGCAGGTTATTGGCGCCATATTCTTCCTCTGTTTGTTTGCCATGGCAGGTGCTATATATTTAACCATTGAGGTCGGTATTGAGCTTTTATGGATAGCCATCCCCGGAGCGGTAATTGCCATATTCTACTCTGCCAAACCCTTCAGGTTTGCCTACCGTGGCCTTGGCGAGCTGATGATGTTTCTTGGCTACGGCTTGGTACTGACTACCTGGGGCTATTTTGTCCACTCAACCCAGTTAAGTTATGAGATACTACTAATCGGAGCCATCCCCGGCTTTCTAATGTGGACAATGATACTGATAAATGAGATACCTGACTGGGAAGAAGACAGGGCGGCGGGCAAAAAGAATATCGTCTATCGAATTGGGCCTAAGAACACTAAAAATCTGTTCATTGCCTCCTTGGCCAGTGTATATATTTATATCGCGGCGCTTATATCCCTAGGAGTGATACCCCTGTACTGCGCCCTAGCTTTTTTGGGGCTACCCCTAGCTTTAAAAGCANCCACTATGGCCAATAAGCATTACCTTGNCCCAATGAAAGTTATCCCNGCCAANAGATTTATGGTCTTCATTTANTCATTGACCATGACTACCATTACCATAGGATTTTTGATTTAAGATGGTTGAGCCAAAATTCTTTGAAAAGATTGCCCCCTATTATGACTTTCTGACTCGTTTTTTTATGATGGGAACATATGGTAGCGTCAGGGAGAGGATGATAAATGAAGATACACGCCAGTTCACCGTGCTGGACCTGTGCTGTGGTACCGGCTATATCTGTAACACAATAAATGCCCGAAAGATAGTCGGGCTTGATCAATCCGAGCGGATGCTGGAGCGAAATGCTAGGGTTAAGAGGGAGAATAAAATACTCATCAAAGGAAACGCCTATAACATACCCTTTTCCGAAGCTGAATTTGACCGCATCTACTGCTCCACTGCCAGCCACGAGTTTAAGAAATTCTCCAAGGTNCTTGACANNTGNCACCAGATTNTAAAGNNNGANGGNANGCTTATNCTGTTTGATATTTATCAGCCNAANAATNGGNTNCTGTCNTTNATTATGAACACNTTTGTCAGACACNNGGTTGANCGCAACCTTATGTGGGTCTANACCAAAGAACAGTGGCTAAGGCTACTAGCTAAGGCCGGTTTTAGCATAGAAGAACTAAAGATTATTCGCGGCTTCTATATTTTTATCAGGGCAGTAAAGACATTACCGGACAGTTCTGCCCCTAAAACCTGACTTGGACCCTATCTAACCCCATCTCCCTTAATCCCCCTTCCCAGAGGAAAGAGGGAGAGAATTTATAAAGAGGGGCTTACGCCCCTCTCAAAACACCCATGATTACCACTCCCTACATCGTCATTGCCTCTCTTTATCTAAACCAGTCCCATCTTTTGCTTGACCTCTTTAAGCGTCTTTCGAGCGATAACCCGGGCTCGGCGGGCACCATCAGCCAGAATATCAGCTATATACTGAGGTTCAGTTGCCAACTTGGCCCGTCTTTCCCGCACTGGCTTCAGAGCGGTATTAATCGCCTCAGCCAATATCTGCTTATGCTCAACGCAGCCAATGGTGGCCTGACGGCATTGGTCAGCAAAGTGCTCTCGCTGAGACGGATTAAAATATGCATCAAGCTTATAAATATTGCATATCTCAGGGTGCCCCGGATCAGCCCGATAGCGACGAGCCGGATCAGTAACCGCCGTCATTACCCGCTCTACTGTCTCCTCATCGGACAGGGCTATTTCAATATCGTTGCCTACCTGCTTGCTCATCTTACTTTTACCATCCAACCCGAGCACCAACGGAAAAGAAGCAAGTTTTGCCTCAGGCTCAGGGAAGGTATTACCAAACAGGCTATTGAAACGACGGGTAATCTCCCGGGTTAACTCCAGATGGGGCAGCTGGTCCTCACCAACAGGTATCACCTCAGCCTTATAGAGTACAATATCAGCCGTCATCAGCACTGGGTAGCCGACCAGTCCATAGTTCACATTATGGGGCTGGAGTTTCACCTTCTCCTTAAAGGTAGGCACCCTAAGCAACCAACTGAGGGGGATAATCATACCGAGCAAGGTATGTAGCTCCATCACCTCGGGGACATGAGACTGGACAAAGAGAACGCTTCTCTTGGGATCAAGGCCAGCTGCCAGCCAGTCAAGCATCATCTCATAGATATTCTTCCCAAGCCCACCAGTGTCTTCAAGCGAGGTCAGGGCATGAATATCAACGATACAATAGACGCAGTCATAGTCGTCCTGTAGGGCAACATAATTCTGTATCGCTCCCAGATAGTTGCCTATGTGCTGCCGCCCGGTAGGACGAGCCCCAGAGAAAACACGACGCTTCATCTTGGCTCCTTAAAGCATAAAGTGTAACACAAATATAAAGGTAACGACAAGACTTTAGAACATATTGAATAACAAACCCAGACATGCTATTCTGATAGAGTAACGCTAGCTGAGAACCAATTATTTAACTAATGATAGAGCTTAAGAACATCACCAAAACCTACCGCATGGGAGAAGAGACCATCCATGCCCTCTCCGGCATAAACTTAACAGTAGCTGAAGGAGAATTTGTCGCCATTGTTGGTTCCTCGGGCTCAGGAAAATCCACTCTCCTTCACACCATCGGCGGCCTGGACTCACCCACCTCGGGAACGGTCACCATAGCCGGCCAAGACTTAAGTCAGGCCAGTGATAAAGAGCTATCCCGCTACCGCAACCGCAGTGTGGGCTTTGTCTTCCAGACATTTAACCTCCATCCAACCTATAATGCCCTAGAGAATGTGGCCCTCCCCTTAATCTTCTCCAAAATACCTCGGCGCCGGCGTCTAGAACTTGCCCGAGAAGCCCTAGAGACAGTGGGACTGGCTGAGCGGGCCTCCCATCACCCCAACCAACTCTCCGGGGGCGAAAGACAACGGGTGAGTATTGCCCGCGCCTTAGTAGTACAACCCAAACTTATCCTTGCCGATGAGCCTACCGGTAACTTGGACAGTAAGACTGGGGACCGAATCATAGAACTCCTAGTCCATCTCAACAAGGAAAAAGGGCTCACCCTTATCCTTATTACCCATGACCTTGATATCACAAGTCATGCTCCGCGAACGCTCTTTTTACGCGATGGCGTCATTACTGAGGAGAGGAGAAGATAGATTGAGGCTAAGTGACCTTGCTGGCATGGCCTTTTATAACTTATGGCGACGCAAACTGCGCACCTCTCTGACCATCCTAGCAGTGGTTATCGGGGCTACTTTGGTGGCGCTGATGGTATCTCTGGGCGCCGGGCTCCAGAGCTTTATTGTTGACCAGTTCGGGCTTATGGTGCCCCAAGGTGTTGTCTATATTTCTGCAACCGAGGGATTCTCCGGCCAAGGTGGATCCCCTCAAGAGATAACCATCAGTGAGGTTGAGATTCCCCAGCCTTTCACCGGGGAGGACATAGATAAAATACGGGCTATAGATGATGTGGAGCGAGTCGATTTCTCCATAATAGTTCCCGCCCTCTCTGCCAGCCCCCAAGACAGCGATAAGAAATATACAGTCTCTGCGGAAGCCCCTCCAGACTACGAGGTCAAAATGAGAGAGCTGGTGGCCGGAGTACATTTTACTGAAAAGGCCAGCGGAGAATGCCTTATTGCCTATGATTACATTGACACCTTCGGCTGGCCTAGTACCGAGGCAGCCCTAGGCAAAGAGGTCACCATTACCGTGGGTAAACTAAACCCCTATGACACGCAGACTAAAGAGTTCACTTTCACCGTGGTCGGTGTCATCCAGAAGACCATGAACGCCGCCCAGATACTGCTTCCCACAGATGAGGGCAAGGAAATGGCGCGCTACTATCAAGATAACCCCGATGTCTATACTGCGGAACAGCCCGGCTTTTTCCTTCAGGTAAAAGCAACAGATGCTGCCCTGATTGAAAGGGTAGCCGAGGACATCAAGGACTTGGGTTTCAATGCCATAACCCCCAACGAGATACTGGATGGGATAAATGATGTCTTTGGCATCATCCAAATCGGTCTCAGTACCTTTGGCATTATTGCCCTGATAGTGGCCACCATCGGCATTATTAACACCCTGATAATGTCCATCTATGAGCGCACCCGAGAGATTGGAATAATGAAAGCGATAGGCGCCACCAAGGGGACAATACGCCTTCTCTTCACCATCGAGGGCGGTGCCCTGGGCCTCCTAGGAGGGATTATCGGGGTCATATTTGGCTACGGATTGGGACAAATGTTAAACTTTGTCGCTAGCCGATCTTTCCTCAGTGATTTCCCTACATTCCAAATGTCGGTGTTCCCCCTCTGGCTTTTCTTCGGTATCATCGGCCTCACCACCGCCATTAGCTTGCTGGCCGGGCTTTATCCGGCTAACCGTGCCGCTCGTCTTGACCCTGTAGAGGCACTGAGGTACGAATAAGGGCAGAAGGCTGACCTTTCAATCTCCTTGAGCAACAGACACCTGCGGGGAGAATGATAACCTAAAATAGTTAAACCTAGCCTTGAGCCAAGGCTTTAA
>NZEH01000047.1 GCA_002690375.1 Dehalococcoidales bacterium | reverse complement strand
CCTGAATTAGCACCGGTAATCATGCAGACTTTTCCATTCATTATGTACTCTCCTTTATATGGGTATCGCCTCAATGGCTCGTTTAATCTCAACGATATTATTTTTGTTATCCACATAAACCAGCTTGGGCAGGAAACCAATGGCTTCGCTATCTCCAACATGGCAGTAGGAAAGAATAATGATAATGTCTCCCTTTTTGGCTAGTCTGGCGGCGGCACCGTTTAGGCAAATCTGGCCACTCTGCCTCTTGCCGGTAATAGCGTAGGTTATGAAGCGGGCTCCATTATTGAGATTTAGCACCTCTGTCTGTTCATAGGGCAGGATATCAGCTTCCTCCATGAGATTCTGGTCAATGGTAATACTGCCCTCGTAATCAATGTTAAGAGCGGTAACACGGGCCCGGTGGATTTTGCTTTTAAGCATCGTTCTCACTTAACTTCCTCCCAATTTATATAGTCGGTCTTAAAATGGCTTTAAGCTCGTTTGCCTGTTTCTGGTTTATTCCCCCTTTTTCAAGGGCAATAGGTATCGTCTTAAGTCCAAGCTCCTGATAGGTGCTAACTAAGTCGGGGACTACTTTTTGTAAAGCAGAAAGATGTTTCTTAATTGTCCCGCTATCACCACGGGCGATGGGACCGGTGAGGCAGCCTGGTATACCAAGGGTATCAATGTTATTGACTGTCCCTCTTATGAGAGGTAGTAATGATTGGGTAGCCGGCTCTGGTGGGATGGCGAAGGTTTGCCACAGGTCAGTAGCTAACTTAATCAGGGTTATCAGGTAGTTGCAGGTAAAGACGGCCGCTGCATGATAGAGCACTCTGTCTTTTGCTTCAAGCTCTATCCAATGACCACCAAGGGCAGTCGCCAGAGCTTTAAGTGTGCCCAGTAGTGGCTCCTCAGCCTCCAAAGCAAAGGTTGTTCCTGGAATATTCTTCGTAGCCTCTCTTAAATCGGCAAAGGTTTGCAAGGGATGAAAAACGCCAATGTGAGCACCCGATTTTCTGGCTGATAGTAGAATAGCAGTTGAGTCGGCCCCACTGCAGTGGACTACACTATGCCCCGGGCGCCACTGTACTTGGGTGGCTACAGAAGTAATAGCATCATCGGGAGTGGCGATAAATACAAGGTCAGCCGCATCAGCCACATCTTGATTGTGGCTCACGGCGTGGTGGCCATTAACCAGCTGCGCTAGATTTGTGGCAGAGGTTTGGTTTCGGCTGGATACAGCTACGATGGAATAGCCCTTGCTGTGCAGTCCGACTGCCAGAGCGGTGGCTACTGTTCCAGCACCAATAAATCCTATTTTGATCATTTAATTCTCATTCTTAAATAAAAATACCCTCTCTGATACAGCCAGAGAAGGCATTAATACACAGTTCGAATTACTGCCGTCTCGGTCATATCTGATCCAAGCGACCTGTAGTTTTAAATGAGCAAACTCGCTTTTCGGCTCACCGTCCAAATGGTCGATGGCTAATAACTAGCGGTTAAATTGTATAAAGCTAGTGTTAATTTGTCAAATCTTTTAACCTATTCGCTGTAGCTCCCGGAAAAGGTCTGAGCACAGGCTATTGGTGATGCCTAAGGTGGGCTTTTGGAACAAGGTGGTGTGCAAGGCAGTAATAGAGATGTTGCCCTGCTCCAGTGTCCCTATATCTGTATCTTTATCAATATTAGTGCCCAGCTTTTGACGCACTAACCAGTAGTATTCTCTTCGACCATCGTGCCCCTCTTCAACGGTATCAATGTGAGTCTTATGAGCCGGTTGAGTGAGTTTTAACCCTTTAATTTCATTAAGGGGCAAGTCAGGCAGGTTGATATTAAGAAACATATCCATTGGCAGAGTACCAGCTAGGATCTTTCCGGCCAGCAAGGCAGCAAGTTTTGCGGCATTGTCCAAGTAGTGGCTATCGGCGCTAGCTATTGAGATGGCAATGGCTGGCAGACCGCGTAGGTAGCCTTGTAGAGCAGCGCCTACTGTTCCTGAGAGAAGTATATCGTCACCCAGATTCAGTCCTTTGTTTATGCCAGAGATGACCATGTCCACCCGATTCTTAGTTAGTTTGCCCAAAGCCAGGATGGTACTATCAGAGGGGGTGCCCTCCACTGAGTAAGTATCTACATCTGGCATTATAGGGGGTACTCTTTGGACTCTTAGTGGTTGGCGTAGGGTAATAGCGGTACCGGTGGCGCTTTGCTCTCTATCCGGGGCGGCAACTACTAGTGCGGCAACACTCTTTAACTCCTTAGCTAGTACCCATAGTCCGGGGGCGAATATGCCGTCATCATTGGTTACCAGTATTGCCATATATTACAAAGTTTAGCATGGTAAAGACGGTAGTGACAAATAGAGTGCTCTGTCGTAATGAGTATTTAGCTTTATGTGGTAATATGAATATGAATTTTGTAGTTGAGCTTATCTCCTTAAGCTTGCCAAGTAAGTGAGTATGTGTTAATCTATCGCCAGTTTATAGACTAAAAACAGGAAGGGTAAAAATGATTAAAAAGATAGCGGATATTTTAAGGGAGAAGGATAGGACCTATTCGTTTGAGTTTTTNCCGCCAAAGACACCNNAGGGNAGAGANAGNCTTNNNGANGTTGTCANNACTTTTNNNGATTTNGANCCAGANTGGTTCTCANTAACCTANGGNGCNGGTGGTTCTACCAGGGANCTTACCATGGATATTGTTGANGAGNTCCAGAAGCGTTTTGGGGTGCCNACAATNCANCATTTTACTTGTATAGGGCANAGCAANAGCGAGCTGGAAGCNGTAATTACNANAATGAAAGANANGAACATCTGTAATATCCTGGCNCTNNNGGGNGACNNTCCTCNAAGTGNGGAGNNCTGGNAACCGGCNGCNGNNNNTCTNGAGTNTTGTTATCAGCTTATTGAGCTTATTNNNGCCCANGATAGNTTTTTTAGNATAGGNGTTGCCGGCTTTCCTGAAGGGCACATTGACTGNCCCNANAAGGAAACTGATTCAAAATACTTAAAGATTAAGATAGATGCCGGTGGNGAATTTGTGATAACACAGCTTTTCTTTGATAACAAGGACTATTTTGAATATCTTGGAAGGGTAAGAAAAATAGGTGTTAAAGTGCGTATTATTCCCGGTATTCTACCGATTATAAATTATCAAAAGCTACTGAAGTTCTGTGCAACCTGTGGAGCTAACATACCCCAGAGGGTTCATGATATCTTCAAGCCGCTTGATGGCGATGAAAAAGCTACTTATGATGCCGGTGTTAAGTTTGCCGTTGAGCAGTGTAATGAGCTACTTGAGGGTGGGGCACCGGGGTTGCATTTTTTTGCCCTAAATAAGCTTGACCCGACACGGGAAATCCTAAACAGAATAAAGTGCTAGGCTAAAGTCACCTTTTACCGTGGTTACTTAATGCTTGCCTAGGGAACAAGTCTCCCTCCCCCGGGATACCCTTATGGCGCTAGGCTAAGGCCGCCTTTTTGTTATTGAGCGTAATCTTAACCATAATAATTAATCTAATTTTACGTCTAATAGGTAAATAGCCAGTCTAATTGGAGAAAGTCGGTGAAGACCAGCGACTTTGACTATTATCTACCCCCAGAACTTATTGCGCAAACTCCGTTTGAACCAAGAGACCGCTCGCGGCTTATGGTTTTAAATAGGGGTGATACTTCAATTGAGCACCGCAGTTTTTTTGACGTACTAAGCTATTTACGCACTGGCGACGTCTTAGTACTCAATGATAGTCGTGTTATTCCGGCTCGTCTAGTTGGACAGAAGGTTGATACTGGGGGTAGGGTGGAGATATTGCTCTTGCGTCGTTCTGGTAGCGGTATCTGGGAAGCACTAGTTAAATCGGGGGGGCGGACTAATATTGGCACCAGAATTGAAATAGCCGATGAGTCTGTGGGCGATGAGTATGGGCCTAGAGTATTAGCTGAAATAGTTGAACTAAAGCCGGGCGGTATCAAGCTAATGAGTTTCTCTGATGAAAGTCTTTTGCCCAGGTTGGGTATAGTCCCACTGCCACCATATATACATGTTCCTTTGGCTAGGCCCGAGCGGTATCAGACAATCTATGCTGATACGGCTGGCAGTGTTGCGGCACCGACCGCTGGCCTGCACTTTACCCCGAAACTGCTTAGCCAGATAGAGCAGAAAGGCGTTCGCTGCTTGTTTGTTACTATGCACATTGGGCTTGATACCTTTCGTCCGGTTAAAGAGGAAGAGCCAACAAAACATCATATTTGGCAGGAATATGGCTTGCTCAGTCAGCAGGTAGCCACCCAGTTATGCCAAGCCAGGAGGGAGGGACGGAGGATTATATGTGTTGGCACGTCAACAGTGCGGCTCATAGAACAGGCAGCCGAGCTTAGTCGGGCATCCCTATTTGAGTCATTTGAAGGCTGGGTGAGCTTATTTATCCTACCAGGACATGAGTTCCATATGGTAGATGGTCTTATTACCAATTTCCACCTGCCACGCTCAACACTGCTGATGCNGGTTACCGCCTTTGCTGGCCAAGATTTGATTAAACGGGTCTATAGCGAGGCGATAGCTAAAAGCTATCGTTTTTACAGCTTCGGTGATGCTATGCTGATTATCTGAAGGGATGTTGCTCTTCTGTTTCCGTATATGCAGCAATATCCTTAGTTTTGGTCTCCTGTCTCACTCAAGCAGGGTTTGAGGGCATCTGATCCGAAAGCTCCTTCGTTGAGTCAATCAGGCTGATTAGCTTCTGGCCAGGCTTTGGTTTAGGCGGGTTATTTACAGTGAAGATTACTAGGTTGCCGTTTTGGTCAANTAAAAATAGAGGGACTGCTGTCTCCCCATAGTGCATTTGAAAGGCATTGTAGTCAAACTCTTCCGTCAGGCTGGTCGTTTTGATAACCGCACCGGTGGCGAACCGAGCGGTTAGATAGGCATAGGTGATAGCCGAACCGAACAAAAGACGACCACGCAGGTGCCGGGAGACCTTCCCTTTATGACCTTTTTCATCATTTTCAGAAGGTAGCTGATAGACTGCGGACTGACCGAAGGTATTAGATAGTTGTAAGACGGCCAAGGAATTGAATTCGTCGTCAGATGTCAGTGCTATTAAATGCCCCATACCGCCTAGTTCGATTTCATCCAAAGCATATTGTGATAGTATGTTGGCGTAAAAAGTTGATATTCCAGCCATACGAGCCGCTGATATATTTGCCCAGTTGGCATCAACTGTTAAAACCTTATAACCCTCTTCCTGAAGGGTATTGGCTATTGCCCGTGCCCAAGTGTGACTGCCGATAATAAGGACTCCTTGGGGGTTAGGTTCAGCTATTTTAAGCTGGCGCGCCACTGGTGGTGTAGATAAACCATAGATAGCCACGGTAGCAACAATAACGGTAAAAGTCAGAGGCACCAAAAGCTCGGCCTGGGGATGGCCGGCTTCTGCCAGACGAAGGGCAAAAACCGATGCCACAGCGGCGGCAACAATACCTCGGGGAGCGAGCCAAGACATAAACAAGCGCTCTCTTAGGCTCAGTTCCGAGCCTAGTGTTGACAATGCCACGGATAGGGGACGTGCTATCAGCATCAAAATTCCAAGGAAGACCACCAAGCTACCCAGATTAATGATAGTCAGGTCACTTATCTCAAGACGCGCTGCCAGCAGAATAAACAAACTGGCTATCAGTAACACCCGCAAGTTTTCCTTGAATTCAATGATATGTCTAACGTTGACGGTTTTCTGATTGGCTAAAACTATCCCCATCACCGTAACGGCTAAAAGACCGGAATCCGTCTGGAGCAAGTTTGAGGCGGTAAAAGCGGCCACTACTACCATTAAGGTGACAACACTATGAAGAAAATCAGGTATCAGGTAGCGACTCATCAGGAGTATTACAACTATGGCACCGAGGGCACCAATGGTGCCACCCAGAAAGACAGTTTTGAGAATACTTACCACGACAAGTGTAGTCGCTTCCTGAAAGCCGCCGGCAATAATCACTTCAAGTACGAGGACGGCAAGTATAGCCCCTATCGGGTCAATGACAATGCCTTCCCACTTCAGTATTGAGCCCACTTGACCGCGGGGTCGCAGGTACCGAAGTAGCGGCACAATGACTGTTGGACCGGTAAGTACTAAGATTGCACCCAAAAGCACTGCTAGTTCAATGGCAAGACCTAGGATAAAATAAGCAGCGATAGTACCTGTCAGCCAGGTAACCAGTATACCAATGGTCATTAGGTTGCGGACTACACCGCCGGTCTTTCGTAGCTCAGCGACCCGTAAGTTCAAACCACCTTCAAATAGTATAATAGCTACCGATAGTGACACCATCGGCAGTAACAAATCACCGAAAAGCTCATCTGGGTTGAGGAAAAATGACCCGGCAACGAAGCCAAAAATCAGCAGTAACAGGATGGATGGGAGACGCAGACGCCAAGCCAACCACTCGGCGCTAATACCTAGGACAACGATGCTGGCTAAACCGAGCAATGGATTCTCAACCATAAGTGTTAGCCCTGCTTATACCGTTTGGTGTCGGGTCTTACTTCCAAACAGTGCTTTATTTATACTACACGCACCTTGCTAGTTGCAAGCTGCAAACCTGTAATCTAATCAGTGGTTATAGCCTGGTGGGGCAAAATTTGAAGGATACCGGCTTGTGGTGGTAATGCCCAGTGGATGCCTATGTTCTAAGTTCACTTGTGCTGCGAGTTGTTTAGCTCTCCGTAGTGCGAACATGACCACGCTGATAAGAATCAGGTTCAGCCCTGTGAGGATAAAACCATTTATAGCTATATCAGGCCAGCCGACAGTAACCACCTCAGCCGTGGTCATCGCCAGCAGATAGATTAAAGTCGCTATCATTCGCTACACTTTACGTTATCGGTTTTACCATCACCACAAGGGTCAGACTATCCTCTTGAATAATGATATCTGTGAACTCTATGTCAACTTTTTCGTCATCACCCGTTCCTGTTTGGGTTAGCTGGGTTAGTAGGTTATCGACTGCCTGCGTGATAGCGTCGTCGATCAGGCTTTTAGCTATGGTAGCATTGGTTACTTCCACCACCGGTTTGCCTTCCTGGATATTGACTTGTGCTGTTGCTTTAATCGTCATCCCCAAGATGAAGGCAGTCCCCTTAAGTTCAGCTACTATGATGTTACCGGCCTGCAGGTCCAGATTGACAGCTGTTACTTTCAGCGCCACACCGGCGTCTATTGTGGTTCCGACCAGTGACTGGGCTACCTCATCGTTAACTGTTGCTTCGGAAAAGACCAGGCTTACTTCACTGTTTTCACCGGTGGCGGCAACATTGGTGATAGCTTCTGTAAGCTTTGCCGTTTCTTGCGCGAAGTTTGAGGCTGGTGGCTCGTCAGGTGGTATCTGGCTGAAGTTGGCCGTAACCGTTTTATCAGCATTCATGGTGATGGTGGTACTGGCTAAGTTGATGTTGCCTATTCCCCCAATATCACCGGTCCAGTTAACGAATTCCCAGCCTGAAGCTAGTGTGGCGGTGATAGGTACTGCTGTGCCCTCGTCGTAGGTACCGGCACCAGTAGTTGTGCCATTGCCTGCCGTATTGATAGTTAGAGTATATTGTGTTGCTGGTATCTGGCTGAAGTTGGCCGTAACCGTTTTATCAGCATTCATGGTGATGGTGGTACTGGCTAAGTTGATGTTGCCTATTCCCCCAATA
>NZEH01000046.1 GCA_002690375.1 Dehalococcoidales bacterium | reverse complement strand
CCAATTAACTTCCCGAATAAGAAATATCAAATTATCTACGCTGACCCCCCGTGGCAATTTACTGGTCTTGGGAGTAAGGGGATCCGTTCTGGGAAAATGAGGGAGGATAGCCCCAGTCTGCATAGAACAATTCGGCTTGAAGAAAAGTATCCAACTATGACAGTTGATGAGTTAAAACTATTGCCAGTTGAGAACTTAGCCGATGAAAATAGTGTCTTGTTTTTGTGGACAACGGATGGACACTTGCCCTTTGCAATAGAAATAATGAAAAGTTGGAGCTTTGAGTATGCCACTGTTGCCTTTGTCTGGAATAAAAAGGAAAAAAGTGGTAAACAAGTTTGCTATTACGGATATTGGACAATGAAGGGAACAGAACTATGTTTACTAGGCAGGCGAGGCAAGGTAAAACCAGTTGAGCATAATGTGAGGCAACTGGTGGAGGCGACAAGATATAACCATAGCCAAAAACCAGATGAAGTGAGAGATAGAATAGTTCAACTTATGGGTGATTTGCCCCGCATAGAGTTATTTGCTCGTAAGAGAGCTCCCGGATGGGATGTTTGGGGTGATGAGGCGGAAGATTCAAAAGAGGAAGTTTTTACTTTAGACCGGAGAATTGGTCTGTGAATGAGATGTGCCAAATTATGAAGGATATCGCTGAGTGGTCTGTGTTGTACTACTTCTCGAAGTACAAAGAGGGTCATTTCAAGCAAGTATAACAGAGTTCGTCCAGTAAGAGAGTATAGTACCAGTGTAGCTTCGCATAATATTGTGCCATCACGCTAATAAAAAGGATATGGTATGAAAATTCAAAGATGTAGGGGCTTTCGTGACCTCGCTCCTGAGGAAATGTCAAATTTTCGTCTAATTGAGACAGCCTTCAGGGACTGCTGTCTTAAGTGGGGCTACCACGAGGTCAGGACACCAACCCTTGAGTATCTTTACTTATTTACCGCCACCGGAACACTTACACCTGATAGGCTAAACAGGGTGTATTCCTTCCTTGATTGGGATGGTTGGAGCGGTGAGAGAGTGGTACTTAGGCCTGATGGCACTATTCCTGTTACCAGGCTTTATATTGAGAGCATGGCTGAGCAAGGACGGACCAAACTTTTTTATGTGACCAATGTTTTTGTCTTTGAGGAAACGGGGCAAAAGTCAAGGGAAAGATGGCAGTGTGGTGCCGAGCTTATCGGTGTTAACCAGGCTATGGCTGATGTTGAACTGCTAGCTTTGGCTCTTAATGTTTTGCAGAGTTTGGGACTTAATGGTATCAAGGTGCGCTTGTCCCACGCTGGACTGGTAAGGGCAATTTTGGCTAAATTTGAACTAGATCCCGCAGAGCAGGCCAGAATATTTGACCAGTTCCTTGATGGCGATACTGAGGCGTTAGCACATTTAAAGTCTGATAAACCTGAGTTGATGGAGGCTTTGACTCTGTTACTGGATATGAAAGGGAGGTCGTCCGGATTTCTAAAAAATATTAAGGCGCTATTTAGTCAAAAACTGCCTGAATTTGAGGCTCCACTTAATAATTTTATAGCTATTACTGAGCTTATCCAAGCCTTGGGTTATGACTGCCAGATTGACCTGGTTTCAGGAAAGGGCTTTGAATACTATACAGGGGTTATTTTCCAGCTCTTTATGGGAGTGGAGCTCGTTGGCGGCGGTGGTCGATATGACGACCTGATTCCGCTAATGGGCGGTCGGGATACGCCAGCGGCCGGTTTTGCTCTTTATCTGGATGGCTTGATGAAGTTAGTGAAGCCAGAAACTTCGGCGGAACCAATATCTAAAAGAATTCTAGTTCGTGTTGTGCCAGAGGTTACGAAGGAAGGGTTCAGTGTCGCTAGCCGTCTTCGTGAAGTTGGGTATATTGCTGAACTTGCTCTCGGAGGAGAAAAGACGGATAGCTACGGCTTTATTCTTGAAGTTCAAAGTAAGGCTCCCAAGTTTATCCTGAATGATAAGGCTAACGGTGCGAAATCTAGGGTTGAGTCTGCTGCTGAAGTGTTAGCCTTGCTAGGAAGTAGGTAATAGAATGCCAATAAAACTGGCTTTGCCTAAGGGGAGTCTTTTAACTGCGACGACAGCCATATTTGAGAGAGCCGGCTGGGGACTTACTGGTTACCATGAGGGGGCGCGCTCTTACCGCCTTAGTACACAAAGGTTTCCGGAGCTTTCAGCCAAGATGTTTAACGAGAAGGATATTCCTATTCAGGTAGCGATAGGTAACTATGATTTGGGGATTTGTGGGCTGGATTGGGTTGAGGAGCTTCTGGTTAAGTATCCCAGTAGCGCCTTGGTTAAGGTAAGAGACTTGGGCTATGGTGATGGTGCCCTCTATATGATGGCTGCCGGGTGTAATGGAATAGCCAATATAGAAGAATTGGCGACAAAGTGGGATATTATACGCATTGCCAGTGAGTATCCTAATCTGGCCGAGTGGTTTGCGGCACATACGAGACTGAGACGCTTTAGCATATATCCCCTTTGGGGAGCGGCTGAGGCTTATCCCCCAGAGAGCGCTGATCTGGCGTTGCTACCGATGAAAACGGGGAGGGAAGTTCTTAACCATGGCTTAGCACCTATACGCAAAGTCCTTGATTTCAACGCCTATCTAGTAGCCAATAGGTATAGCCTGAAAGTCAAAGACATGGCTGAGATACTCGCTTCTATTGCCGATAACATACTACCGACTGAGAAGAGCCCCTCTTCATTAGAGGAAACGAAGATGTCAGAAGTGATAGGATTGCCCTTTGCTGGAGAGGTGTCTGATGATGTAGTTAGATTAGCTCTACCTGATGGGCATCAGCAAAAGCATGTCCGTCGCATATTAGACCAAGCTGAAATTCAGATTGACGATTACCCGTCAGCGGTGGGTAGTCGTCGACCGATAAGCAGTCTGGATGGAGTGCAAATCAAGGTGATTAGACCTCAAGATATGCCATTGCAGGTAGCCAATGGCAATTTTGATTTGGCTATTACCGGTAGAGATTGGCTCAGTGAGCATCTCTATCAGTTTCCGTCCAGCCCAGTAGCAGAGCTTTTAGACCTTAAATACGGCAGAGTAAGAATAGTAGCTGTTGTTAGCCAAGATGTGCCTGCAGACGGTAGTGATGGCCTAAGGAGGCTTAGCAGCGAGAGTAATCTACCTTATCGGGTAGCTTCAGAATATATAAATATAGCCGACAAGTATGCCAGAACTAATCACCTGGGCATGTACCGGGTGATTCCTACTTGGGGGGCTACTGAAGCTTTCTTACCCGAGGACGCAGATTTGCTGATTGAGAATACCGAGACCGGGCGGACTATAGCCCGACATAACCTCAAGATTATAGACACTCTTTTTACCTCAACTGCCTGTCTGATTGGCAATACTATAAGTGCCGCCAGCTCCGTCAAGGGTGAGAGAATGCAGTCTATTATCAAGACGCTTGGGGACGTGGTGGAGGCAATCTAAATTGAGAATAGTTAAGGGTTTTAAGCAAGCAAAATCGTTGCTAGAAAGACAGGCATTATCTGGTTCTTACCCTGTTTCACCAGCGCTAAAGCAGAGTCTCAAGGAGATGTTCGGCACCGATGATCCGGAGCAAGCGGTTAAGCAAATTATTGATGAGGTGCGAAGTAGAGGCGATGTCGCTCTTATTGACTATAGCCTTAAGATTGATCGGATGGAGCTTGGCTCACTTGTGGTAGCTAGGGATGAGGTAAATAGGGCCTATCGGCAGATAGAGCCTGAGCTCTTATCAGCGCTGAAGCTTGCCGCAGAACGGGTACGCTCCTTTCATATGGCCCAGAAAGACGCTGTCTTGGCTGGTGCGGCTAAGATGGGGCCCGGCACCCTGGTACGCACATTGGAGCGTGTCGGTGTTTATGCTCCCGGCGGTACCGCCTGCTATCCGTCAACGGTACTGATGAGTGCCATACCGGCTAAGGTGGCCGGGGTCAAGGAGGTTATCCTGGCTACGCCACCTGCATCAGATGGGGTAGTGCCGGCGGCAACATTGGTTGCTGCTGATATTTCAGGGGTTGATAGTATTTTTGGCATTGGTGGTGCTCAGGCAGTTGCAGCCTTAGCCTTTGGTACCCAGTCTGTCCCTAAGGTGGGTAAGATTTGTGGCCCGGGAAATATCTTTGTTATGCTAGCAAAGAAGCTCGTCTATGGAGTGGTTGACATTGATGGACTTCAGGGGCCGAGTGAGGTGGTAATTATCGCCGATGAGACGGCTAATCCGGAATACTGTGCCAGTGACCTTTTAGCTCAGGCGGAGCATGATCCATTAGCTTCGGCTATTTTGATAACTACTTCACAGCGGCTAGCCGATGAAGTAAGTAGAGAGGTGGAGCGTCAGCTGGCTACTCTTAAGCGAAAAGATATTGCTGTCCAGTCTCTGGCAAATGGGGGTATAATAGCGGTGGTGTCAACTACTGGTGAGGCAATAAGGCTGGCCAATCTATATGCCCCGGAGCACCTTTGTCTGATGGTACAAACGGCCACTGCTTATATTCCTCAGATAACTAACGCCGGGTGTATATTTGTTGGCAAGAAGCCAACGGTGGTCTTGGGTGACTATGTGGCTGGACCGAGTCATGCTTTGCCAACTGGTGGCACAGCATGGTTTAGCTCGCCGCTTAATATAACCGATTTTTTAAAGTATATAAATGTGGTTACGGTAACTGATACTAGCTTGAGAGAGCTGGGGTCGGCGGCCATTACTATTGCACGGGCTGAAGGATTTGAAGCTCATGCCCGGGCGGTGGAGAAACGGCTGGAGATGGGTTAATTTTGTTGGGGAGGGTCAATGAAACGAAGGCGGCTCCTTGGGCAAGAGTTTCATTTGCCAGTATGTAACTGATATTTTATATTGGGGGTGTGAATGGTGGCTATTTCTAGTTCTTCTGAAGGCATAGAGAGGCTGATGCGTCGTGATCTGGTTAGCTTTAGCGGCTATGCTGCCAGCAAGCCACCAAAAACTCTAAAGGGCGAGGTTGAAGTTTCTATGGAAACTATCATCAAGCTGGACGCCAATGAGAATCCCTATGGTTGTTCGACAGGGGTAAGCCAGGCTTTGGCTACNTGTCCTGATATAAATATCTATCCTGATTCAGGNCAGTTAGAGCTCAGGAAACTGCTTGCAAACTATACCGGCGTTAGTGTCGGGCATATCGTGGCCGGCGCTGGTAGTGACCAGCTTATAGACCTTATTTTGCGCTTGTTTTTAGAGCCCGGTGACGAGGTGATAAACTTAACCCCCACCTTTGCCATGTTCCGCTTCTTTATTGAGCTTAACGGGGGCACTACGGTTGAGGTGCCCAGAGATGAAAACTTCGCGGTTAATGTCAGCGCTGTAAAGAAAGCAATTACTAAAAAGACTAAGTTAATACTGCTGGCGACGCCTAATAATCCTACCGGAACACTTATACCCAGGGAGGATATTCTTAAGCTTCTTGGCAGTGGACTACCAGTGCTGGTTGACGAAGCCTATTATGAATTTGCTNGAGAGACGGTGGCTCCATTGGTTGATAAGTACCAGAATCTGATGGTGCTACGAACATTCAGTAAGTGGGCTGGGCTGGCGGGATTGAGGATTGGCTACGGTCTTTTCCCGACTAAAATCGCTGATTGCCTCTTGAGGATCAAGGAGCCCTATTGCGTAAACGTTGCCGCTTTAGTTGCCGTGAGAGAGTCGCTTAAGGATGTTGATTCCCTGATGGGCAGGGTAAAGGCTATCATCGCTGAGAGGGAAAGACTCTTTGGTGAGCTTAAGAAACTCAAGTGGTTAAAACCTTTCCCTTCACAGGCAAACTTTATTTTGTGTTCGGTATTAGTCGGGGCACGCCAGCTCCAGCAAAAACTAGAAAGCAGGGGAATTTTGGTTCGTTATTTTGATGAGGCATTTTTGCGGGACTGCATTCGCATTAGTGTCGGCAGACCGGAAGAAAATGATATCTTGTTTGAAACCTTAAATGAACTAGGGGAGGAATTAAATGACTAAAAGAGTAGCTATTGTTAAGCGGGAGACCCAGGAAACAAATATTAACTTGGAGCTAAAGATTGATGGCAGCGGTAGCTATGAGAT
Organism: Dehalococcoidales bacterium; assembly: GCA_002690375.1. Next base: position 5,594 of record NZEH01000046.1, on the reverse strand, counting down.
GGTTACCGGCATTAGAGTCTTTGACCATCTACTATCTCAACTGGCAAGGCACGGGGTATTTGACATAAAGATCTCGGCTACCGGCGATGACCAACACCATCTAGTAGAGGATGTTGCCCTTTGTTTGGGNAAGGCTCTGGGTGAAGCCTTGGGCGATAAGCGCGGTATTTCACGTATGGCTGATGCCACAGTGCCTCTGGATGATGCTCTGGCAATGGTGGCGGTGGATATAAGCGGTCGGGGATATACGGTGCTGGAGCTGCCTTTTGTTGATAATGATATGACCGGATTTGCCACCGACCTTATCCGACACTTTCTTGAAGCTTTTGCTTCCGAGGCCAAGCTCAATCTCCACGCCAGAATTATCTATGGCACCAATGACCATCACAAGGCGGAAGCCCTGTTTAAGGCCTTGGGTAAAGCCCTGGATAAAGCCACCGGAATTGATGAGCGCATTTCGGGTGAACTGCCGAGTACTAAAGAGTTTTTAGATGGGTAACTAAATAGGGATTTATCTTTAGTTTTATCCCAGTTTCCTCCCCGTCAGCCTCTCGTAAGTCAGCTGGTATCTCTGTGAAGTCTGCTCAATTACTTCTGGCGGTAGCATGGGTGCCGGCGGCTCCTTATTCCACCCCAACTGGGTGAGGCAATCACGTACCGGTTGCTTATCAAAGCTGTCCTGTGGCTGCCCGACCTTATATAAATTAATATCCCAGAAGCGGCTTGAGTCCGGGGTCAGTAGCTCGTCAATGAGGATGAGCCTGTCTCCATCCAGTCCGAACTCCAATTTGGTATCAGCAATAATAAAACCCTTGGTGCTAGCATACTGCCGGGCATAGTCATAAATAGCTAAGCTTTTCTTTTTCAGCTCCTCAGCTAGGGACTCACCGACCAGCTTTTTTACTTCAGCCATTGATAACGGCGTGTCATGTTCACTTTCTGCCTTGGTGGTTGGGGTAAATATTGGCTGGGGCAGTTCCTCACTTTCCTTTAGCCCTTCAGGTAGGTGTATCCCGGAAACAGTGCCGGATTGCTTGTATTCTACCCAGGCCGACCCGGAGAGGTAGCCACGTACCACGCATTCAACGAGAATGCGCTTGGCTTTCTTTACCACCATTGACCGACCATTAAGATATGCTGGGTAGGCAAAGTGGCTTTTAACAGGCAAATAGGAGCTAAGGCAGTGGGTATCATTAACTACCTTAAGCAGGTGGTTGGGCACTAACTCTGCCGTTCGCTCAAACCAGAAGGCGGATAGTTGATTTAAGACTCGTCCCTTTTTGGGAATGCCGCCGGGCAGAATAACGTCAAAGGCAGAGATTCGGTCACTAGCAACGATGAGCAGCTTGCCATCCAACTCATAGGTGTCTCGCACCTTACCCTGTATAAACAGTGGCAGAGGTAAATCCGTATTTAGAAGGACTGAGGGACTAGTATTCATAGACTTTTAACTCAGACTATATTGCTCCAGGAGCTAATCCTGTTAGCTTGGTGGTAGTGGTCTTCTTTTTCCATTGTGCCTCAGTCAAGCCAAGACGTCTAAAAATCTCATCTACATAGCGTAAGTAGTATTGATAGTTAAAGAGCAGCTCAAGCTCTGATGGGGGTAAGATGGCGGTTATCTCATCATCGGCTTTGAGCAGGGTTAAGAAGTTTCTGTTAATCTTCCAGGTCTTCATTGCAATGCGCTGAACCAGCCTATAAGCCTCCTGTCGGCTTAAGCCCTTGTCTATAAGAGCCAGCATTATTCGCTGTGAGAAAACCAGACCCTTGGTGAGCTCTAGGTTCTTTCTCATCCTCTGTGGATAGACCTGTAAGCCGGCCATTATGGATGTGAAAAGAGTCAGGGTGTAATCCACTATAATACAAGCATCAGGTAGTATTATGCGCTCGGTTGATGTGTGGCTGATGTCGCGCTCATGCCACAGAGCGATGTTTTCCATTGAAGTTAGGGCATGGCCTCGTACCAGTCGGGCCAAGCCACAGATCCGCTCGCAAAGCTCGGGGTTGCGTTTATGGGGCATAGCTGAGGAACCAGTTTGACCAGTGCTAAAAGGCTCTTCCACTTCCCGTACCTCTGTTTTNTGCAGNCCTCTAATTTCGGTGGCAAATTTCTCCAGTGAGCTTGCGATTATGCCTAGGGTGGTAATAAGTTGGGCGTGGCGATCGCGTTGCAAGATCTGGTTTGATATCGGGGCTGGGGTAAGACCCAGCTTGGCACAGGCCTTTTCCTCAACCTTGGGGGCTACCGTAGCATAGGTGCCGACAGTTCCTGAGATTTTGCCGACAGCGATTATCTTGGTGGCTTCAGCAAGTCGGCGCCGGTGGCGTTTTAGCTCTTCAACCCATAACGCCAGCTTTAGGCCAAATGATGTTGGTTCGGCATGGATACCATGGGTGCGGCCAATCATAACCGTATATTTATGCTCTAGTGCCCTCTCGGCTACTACCGAGATGAGTTCCTTTACATCCTGGCTCAGTAGCTTAGCCGTTTCAACCAGCTGCAGGCTGAGAGCGGTATCCATTACATCGGAAGAAGTAAGACCAAGGTGGATAAAGCGTGATTCATCACCAAGGCTTTCTGAGACTGAGCCAAGGAAAGCGGTCATATCATGGTGGGTTTCGGCTAAAAGCTCCTTCATGCGTTTAAGATTAAGCCGGGCTAGTTTTATCTTGGGTACGGTCTCTCTAGGGATAGTGCCAAGCTCGGACCATGCCTCGCAGACGGCAATCTCAACCTCAAGCCATCTGGTAAATTTATTTTCATTAGACCAGATGCTTTTCATTTGCGGGCGAGAGTAACGCTCAATCATTGGCTGTCTCCCTGTAGTTTTCTTCTATATTTCTCATAAGCTTCTCGTATGTCATCATATTTGAGGCCTAGGATTTCAGCCGCTAGGTAGACGGCATTTTTAGCCCCGGCGGTACCTATAGCTACGGTAGCTACCGGTATACCGGCTGGCATCTGAGCCATAGAATAGAGTGCGTCAACGCCATCTAGTTCGCTAGTGGCTAGTGGCACACCGATGACTGGCAGGGTGGTCCAGCTGGCTAAGACACCGGGCAGGTGGGCAGCACCTCCGGCGGCAGCGATAATAACCTCAATCCCTTGGCTTCGGGCAGCCAGCCCGTACTCTCTGGCCTTTTCCGGGGTACGGTGGGCTGATATTACCTTTACCTCATAAGAAATGCCAAGTCCGTCTAAGGTCTCCAGAGTCGGCTTCATTGCTTCGGTATCTGACTTACTACCCATAACTACAGCAACTAACGGCATAATTTTCTACCTCACTTCCTGTGTTCCCCTCTCCTTCTGTCTGATATGTCATTGCGAACCAAGGCGAAATAATCTTATCTTTTAGTTTGCTTCGTCGCTCCGCTCCTCGCAATGACTTCTACACTCAAGAGGGAGGGGTTATATAAGAGGGATTTCGTCCCTCTTATACTCCTCTTTGAGCTACCTCTCCTTCAAAAAAGAAAAAGGTAGTTTTATGATGTGGCTTTACCCCTTCAATCATCCCTTTACTGGCTGCTGTTTATTTTGGCGATGTCTTTGCGATAATGGCAGCCGTCAAAGTGAATTCTGGTGATGTTAGCATAAACCTTTTTCCTGGCTTCGGCAATAGTCTTGCCGGTGGCAACTACAGTAAGCACTCGCCCCCCGTTGGTTAATACCTGTCCCGATTCTAGCTTAGTTCCGGCATGAAATACCAGAATATCCCTATCCAGGCTGTTAAGCCCGCTAATGGGGAAGCCGGTTTTATAGCTTTCGGGGTAGCCGGCTGATGTCATTACTACCCCGACACAGGCATCTCCGCTCCATTCTACATTTAGCCGGTCAAGGTTACCGTTAACTACTGCCAGCATTATATCTACTAGGTCGGTCTTGAGTAGGGGCAGGGTAACCTGTGTTTCCGGGTCGCCGAAGCGGGCATTAAACTCCAGCACCTTTGGTCCGTCACTAGTAATCATTAAGCCAGCATAGAGAATACCACTATACGGCGTTCCCTCGTTATTAAGGGTTGTTACCGCTGGCTCCATTATGGCTTCGGTTATTGTTTCAGCCAGTGCTGGACTGAGAAAGTATGGTGGGCTATAGCTACCCATGCCGCCGGTATTGGGACCATGGTCACCATCAAAAACAGGCTTGTAGTCACATGCCGGCACCATTGGGATTACAGTACGGGCATCGGTAAAGGCAAAAACGCTCATCTCTCTTCCTTTAAGACATTCCTCAATAACTACCCTGTCTCCGGCGGCACCAAAAACTTTAGTCTCCATGATATTGGTCAGGGTATCTAGAGCCGCCTTAGTGGAACCGGCTACGGTTACTCCTTTGCCGGCAGCCAGCCCATCAGCTTTAACAACAATAGGGGGTGAAAGTTGCTTAACATACTCTCCTGCCTCAGTATATGAAGAAAAGACAGCACCTCGGGCACAAGGAATATTATACTTTCGCATTAGCTCCTTAGCAAATACCTTGCTGGATTCTATGCGGGCGGCGGCTCTAGNGGGACCAAAAATAGGGNNGCNGCTTTCCTGAAATCGGTCAACAATACCACTAGCCAAAGGCCCTTCCGGACCGACAACAGTGAGGTCAACACCCTTTTCTTGGGCCAGTCTGACCAGTGACTCTGTGTCGGTAGGGCTAATAGCTAGGTTTTGGGCTAATCCGGCTGTACCGGCGTTGCCCGGTGCGACATAAATCTCTTTAACCTTGGGGCTCTGGGATAGCTTCCAGATCAGAGTATCCTCTCTAGCGCCATCGCCAACAACTAGTATCTTCAGAGTTTAACTCCTGATATTCTTATCAATTTCATTGAGAGCTATTATNACCTTTTTGAATGGAAATGTTTNCATTTGAAATCTCCATTAGTCTTTATTAGAGGATTATTTACCAATCACATCCTCTTAAGCTCTCATTTTCTCTAGCTCCGCGGAATCTTGGAGAAGTTGGCCATAATTGATTTCATGNAGTCCATGGTGATGGTGGTAGTAGAAGAAGAGGCATCAGCTATAGTGTCTATATCGCCGGTCCAGCCATCAAACTGCCAGCCGTTATCTGGTATAGCAGTGATGGTGACTATTGTGCCTGTGGCATATGGATGACTACCTATCTCAAACCTGCCCTCTAGTACAATTACAACCTCCGGGTTGGTTGTGCCACCCTCAGCAGGCCAAGTCGGCATAGTGTCCATTTGCAAAGTAACATAGCCTGTAACGAATGGAATTGTGGAGAACTTAGCCGTAGCTGTTCTATTAGAGGTCATGGTGACGGTGGTAGTAGCCGAATTGGGCTCAGCCACATCACCATCCCAGCCATCAAACTGCCAGCCACTATCCGCAATAGCAGTGATGGTAACCACCTCGCCCTCAGAATACTCATACTCGGCCTTCCTAAACCTTCCCACCTCCGGACTGGTTGTGCCACCGCCATTAACTGCTATGGTCAGTATTGGTGCCGCCGCCGTCGCCGGTGTCGTTGTTGGTAGGCCATTTTTCTCCGCCCCCAGATATAAACCCACGCCAGCCACAATTGCCGTTATCACAATAAGAGCTATTATGACCTTTTTGAATGGAAATGTTTCCATTTGAAA
>NZEH01000045.1 GCA_002690375.1 Dehalococcoidales bacterium | reverse complement strand
GTCACTACCTATAATTCTTCAGTTTAATACACTACCAACTGATACCAAAGTAAGAAGATATAGGCACTACAGTAAAGCTGAGGTATAACCTCAGCTTTATTTTATTAAAAGGGGTGTAAAGAGAACAGTGGCGATAATTACTGCCCTCCGAACTAGCCGGGGACGGGGAAAGCGGATAACGGTATTCTTAAATGGCAAGTTTGCCTTTAGCCTAGAGGCAGAGGTAGCCGTAAGAGAGGATCTAAAGATGGGACAGGAGCTAGCCAATGCTCAGATTGAGGCACTGGCTAGGTCAAACCAGTTTCAGCGCTGCCACAATACCGCCACCCACTACCTCGCTTACCGACACCGAAGTGAGCATGAGATGAGGCAGAGACTTTTAAGACGAAGCTTTTCGGATGATATCGTGGAGGCGGTGCTAAAGAGGCTAAAGGAGCAGGGTTTGCTGGATGATATGGCTTTTGCACGATTCTGGCGGGATAACCGCCAGTCATTTAGCCCGCGTAGCCAGAGGCTAGTAAGACTAGAGCTGAAACAGAAAGGGGTCGCCGGTGACATTATAGACCGAACGGTTAGCACCATTAGTGACGGCGATAATGCCCATCGAGTAGCTACAAACAAAGCCCGCCATTTGTCACTGTCTGATTATGAGACCTTTCGCCGCCGTCTGGGCGAATATCTTAAGCGCCGCGGCTTTGACTACGGAGTAATCAAGGAAACAATGGAGCGATTGTGGCAGGAAATAGGGGATCGGCGAGAATAGCTTCTTACTTTGACACTAGAATGACAAAGTAAGTAGTATTAGCTACCCGCCAGCTACCCCTAAAACAAAAAATCTAAGTAAGGGGGTGTAAAATGGAAAACGGAGCATCACTTGGATTACCAGAAATACTAGCTATTTTCTTTAGTTTTGTTATCGGCGTCGTCTTTGGCGGCATGGCTATTCTTCTTTCCCGGGGGATGATGGCTAACCGGCAAATTCGCATCGCCCAGAGAAAAGCGGCAAAAATAGTGGCTGAAGCTAGGCTGGAGGCCAAAGACGCCCTCCAAGAGACGAGAAAAGAGGCAGACAAAGTCAAGTCAACCAGTGATACCGAGTATCGGGAACGACGCACTGAACTGCAGCGCCAGGAGAACCGTCTGACGCAAAAGGAAACCACCCTAGAGCATAAGCTAGAAGATGCCGAAAAGCGGGAGCGTAATCTAGGCGATAAAGAAAAGAAAATAGAGTCAATTCGGACCAATCTCGAGGAGGTTAAAGAGAAGCAGCTAGAGCAGCTGGAGCTTATTTCTGACATGTCCAGCGACGATGCAAAGCAGATACTGTTTGAGAAAATAGAGAGCGAAATGCAGACAGAGGCGGCGCGGCGCCTTCGTGAGTGGGAGGTAAAGGTAAAAGTGGAGGCTGACGAGAAGGCTCAAGATATCCTGTCCCAAGTTATCCAGCGTAGCGCCTCCGAGGTTGTCTCTGAAACTACGACCAGCGTAGTCCCCCTTCCCAGCGATGAGATGAAGGGACGGCTTATTGGACGTGAGGGCCGTAATATTAGAGCCCTAGAGCAAGCTACCGGTGTTGACCTGATTGTCGATGATACCCCAGAGACGGTTACTCTGTCCGGTTTTGACCCGGTGCGGCGGGAGATAGCGCGCATTAGCTTAAATAAGCTTATCCTTGATGGCCGTATCCACCCGGCCCGTATTGAAGAGGTGGTGGCCAAGGCCAAGGAGGAGGTGGATGCCACTATCTACAGTGCCGGCGAGCAGGCCGCCTATCAAGTGGGAGTGCACGGGCTAAACCCGGAGTTAATAAAACTGTTGGGTCGCCTCAAATATCGTACCAGCTATGGACAGAATGTCTTAGCCCACAGTATTGAGTCAGCTTATCTAGCCGGTATGATTGCCTCGGAGCTGAAGATAAATACCGGTATTGCTAAGAAGGCCGGATTGCTTCATGACATCGGCAAGGCGGTAGACCGAGAGGTAGAAGGCACGCATGCCGCTATCGGCGCTGAGTTGGTTAGGCAATGGGACAAATCTAAAGAGGTGGTTCAGGGGGTTGCTGAACACCATCTTGAAACCAGCGATACCAGCATTTGGGGCTTTCTCGCCTCAGCGGCCGATGCTATTTCTAGCGCCAGACCAGGGGCAAGACGTGAGTCACTAGAGAACTACATAAAACGCTTAAAGGCACTGGAGGATGTAGCTGATGGCTTCAAGGGAGTGGAGAAATCCTATGCCATTCAGGCCGGTCGTGAAGTCCGCATCCTGGTTAAGCCAGAAGAGATTGATGATTTATCCGCCATGAGGCTTGCCCGAGACATTGTCAAGAAGATAGAGGAAAGCCTTGAGTATCCCGGGCAGATAAAGGTTACTGTACTCCGGGAGACAAGAGCCATAGACTATGCCAAGTGAAGGAGGCCAAGACAAGGGGGAGAAGCAAGCCCCAGTGGATGGCTATCTTCCCCCGTGACAGCTAGTGTTAGTATTAGCCATCGGCGATATAATTGGCAGGCCCGGTAGACGAGCCGTTAAAGAGCTTCTGCCCAGTCTAAAGCAGCACTATGGGGTGAGCCTTGTTATCGCCAACGCTGAAAATGCTGCCGGCGGTTTAGGTCTGACCGAAGCGGCTGCTGATGAACTGCTCGGTGCCGGTGTTGATGTCCTCACCTCGGGCAATCACATATGGGCGCAGAAGGAGGTTATACCCTATCTTGAAGATGAAATGCCCATTCTACGCCCGCTAAATTATCCGCCGGGTGTGCCCGGCAGGGGCTACCTAACCAATAATCAGGCGGTAGTAGTTAATCTGATAGGCAGAACCTTTATGGGTAGCGTTGATTGCCCATTTAGGGCTATGGACAGGTTACTTGCCGAACTGGGGCCCCGGCCGGTGGCTATTATTGTTGATTTTCACGCTGAGGCAACGTCAGAAAAGATGGCACTGGGAAAATACTTGGACGGGCGTGTCAGTGCTGTGCTGGGCACTCATACCCATGTCGGCACCATTGACACCCAACTGCTCAGGCAGGGCACTGCCTATGTTACCGATATTGGTATGACCGGACCGGCTGATTCAGTTATCGGCAATGACCCCGATTCGGCAATCCGCCGTTTCCTGACCATGATGCCTCACCACCTGTCTGTTGGTAAAGGCAAAGTCATATTTAACGCTATCCTAGTCGGGGTAGATGACAAAAGTGGCAAGGCAACAAGCATTGACAGAATCTATCGGGAGGTAGAGTAGTGACCTCCAAGATAGACCTCCATATACACAGCTCTATCTCTGATGGTAAATTCAGCCCGGAGGATATTGTTCACCGGTCAGCAGAGCGCGGGCTAGCTGTTATTGCCCTCTGTGACCATGACAGTGTGGACGGCGTTACTGCGGCACTTGAGGCGGCTAGAGACTTGCCGCAAATCAGAATTATACCCGGCGTTGAAATTTCTACTTCTGCTCCAGACAGTGAAATCCATCTTCTCGGCTACTTTATAGACTATACTGACCCCAAGCTTAAGACTACTCTGGTCAGTCTGCGCCATTCCAGACGGGAACGGGGTAAGATGACAATTGCCAAGCTTAAGCGCTTGGACATCTGTATTGACTGGCAGCGAGTCGAGGAGATAGCCGGCAGTGGTTCCATAGGACGNCCTCATATTGCTCAAGCCATGCTAGAGAAGGGTTATGTGACCTCGTTTAAGGAGGCATTCACTAAGTATATAGGCTTTAAAGGACCTGCTTATATTGAACGACAGAAAATAACCCCTGCTGAAGCGGTGGCACTGGTAACCAAGGCCGGCGGTTTGCCGGTGCTGGCACACCCGTTAACTGTTAATAACCTAGAGACAATGATTGCCAAGCTAAAAACAGCTGGTCTGGTGGGTTTGGAGGTTCACTATAACAGCTATACTGAAAATGAAAGAGATAGCCTAGCTCAGTTAGCTAAAAAGTACGACCTTATTGCCACCGGTGGCAGTGATTATCATGGCTTAGATGATAGCACTGAGACAATGATTGGTGGTACTTATGTACCGGAAGAGTCAGCTGAGAAGCTTATCGCCTTGGCTCAAAGTCGAGTGCTCAAGCAAATCAATTCATAGTAGCTCCTAGGAGTGATGATGACTATTGGGTTTGTCTTACTAAGCATAGCTGCCTATCTATTGGGTTCAGTGCCCACCGCTTACCTGGTAGCTAAATGGTCTCGCGGTATTGATATCCGCCAGTATGGCACCGGCAATGTCGGCGCCTCCAATGTCTTAAGTGTAACCTCAAAGTGGCTGGCTATCCCGGTAACCATCTTTGATATCGGCAAGGGAGCTTTAGCCNTATGGGTAGCTCGACTGCTNGGANTGGATGCCGCTGAGCAGGTAACGGTGGGAGCTATCACCGTTATCGGACACAACTGGCCTGTTTTCCTTCGCTTTCAGGGCGGGCGCGGTATCTTTACCACCCTAGGTGTAGTTACCATATTATCCCCGAAATTGGGTCTCATAATCCTAGTGATATCCTATGCCCTAGCCCCTTTCCGGCAGTTAGCTCTGGGTGTATTTTTCGCCCTAGTCTCGATGCCCCTTTTCAGCTGGCTCTTACCCCACCCGCTTGATATAGAGGAGAGATTAGCGATTACGCTAGGCTTTGTGGCATTATTGCTGATTGCGCTGGCTAAAAGGCTGGCGGCACCTAGAACTCCGCTCAGTAAATCAGTGCCCCCGGGGCAATTATTTATTAATCGCCTGCTCTTTGACCGCGATATTAGAGATAGAAAAGCCTGGCTAGAGACAAAGAAACCTCAAGAAACAGACGAGCTAAGGAAAGGTTGACCATAACATAATGAGATGTGCTGCTCACCCTGAGGTTGAGACAACTTTAAGCTGCAGTAAATGCGGTAAGCCAATCTGCCCCAAATGTATGGTTGAGACACCGGTGGGTGCTAGATGCTCGGATTGTGCTCAACTGTATCGGCTGCCCACCTTCCAGGTTACTGCTAGATACCTCCTGATAGCTACCGGGGTAGGACTAGGGATGGCCATTGTGTGCGGTCTTATCTGGGGGNTACTCGGCTCGCTTTTAGGCTTCTTTTTCTTTAATATAGTGCTGGCTGCTGGTGTTGGTTACGCCATTGGCGAGGTCATCGGCCTTTCCGTCAATCGCAAACGTGGCCCCAAGCTAGCCATTATTGCTGGTTTTGCCGTAGCCACAAGCTACCTAGTTAGTATTCTTTTACCGTGGGGACCCAGTTTCCAGCTTTTTGACCTGCTAGCCATAGCGGTGGGTATTTTTATGGCTGTTAACCGCCTGCGTTAAGAAATAGTCTGGCTGCTTGCTCTGCTAAACTGGCAAATGCTACCCAGACAGCACTTGAGACAACGAGGCTTTTTCCGGCAGACATCCTTGCCCAGACGAACCAGCAGAGCATGATATTCATTAAACAGCCCGACATCAGTCGCAAGGTTATCCATAAAAAGGGCTTGGTAAGCGGCATAGCTATTATCATCCAGGGTCAGGCCAATACGACCAAAGATACGACGGGTGTAGGCGTCAATAACAAAAATCGGCCTACCGACAGCATAAAGCAAGATGGAATCGGCAGTCTCCGGTCCGATNCCGTGGATGGAGAGAAGCTGTCGGCGTATCTCAGTNGTACTACCAGCCGATAATTCGCCTACATCATCATCGCAGTATTCCCCAAACCAGCGAGCCAGTGACCCAAGCTTTAACGCTTTGGCGTTATAATACCCCGAGGGGTAGATAAGCCGGGCCACTTCAGATAAGTCAAGTCGGCGCAGCGCCTCCGGTGATAGTACCTGAGCTTTCTTCAAGTTCGTAATAGCCTTTTCCGCATTACCCCAGGCGGCAGACTGGGTGAGGATGGCACCAACCATTACTTCAAAGGGCTCCTTGGCCGGCCACCAGTATTGAGGTCCGTAGCCAGCCATAAGGCGCTTGAAAATATCTTTAAGGGTTTGGCTTACTTGCTGGTTATCCATTTGGGCTTTAGCATTATAACAGCCGAGCCGCAACAAGCAAAAAGGCTGCCTCTTAAGCAGCCTCTTCTTATCAGCATTACCGGCCTTAAGGATAACTATTCCAGTGGATTTAAGGTCAGCAGTTTTTTAGCAATATCCGGATATTTGGCAATAAAGAGCAGTTCTTCTTCCACCAGCGGTTTATGTGCCTCCACATTGGCGTATCTTACCAACTCTAAAACTCTATTAGCCTCCTCATTATCGGCAAAAGAGACCGCCATATTACCCATCACATGTCTGAAGCCAGATATACCACTATACTCGCCGGCACTGATTTCNCGCCCCGTCTCTACAAATTCTGGCCCACCTCTGCCCAGCTCCTCAAAGCCATATAGTTCATAATTNTGAGGGTCCTTGATTACACCATCGGCGTGTATGCCCGATTCATGGGCAAANGCATTAGCGCCAACTCCCGGTTGGTTTACTGGTATCGGGATACCAAAGGCGTATCTGGCAAACTGGGCTATCTGCCACGCCATTGATAGATCAACTGAGCCAGCCAGGTTGTATTTATCGCTATTGGCAAACCCTTTGGCCTTGGTTATCGCTAGGATAACAGCTACCAGNTCAGCATTACCCGCCCTTTCCCCAATACCATTAACCGTAGTATTGATGTAGGCATCCTGCCCCCCATCAATAACACCTTTGGCCCCGGCAACAGAAGTCGCTACCGCCATCCCCAGATCGCCGTGACAGTGGAGCTCAATAGGAAGTCCAATATTTTCAGCCAGTGCCTTGGCTGTTTTATAGATTGTAAGTGAGTCGTCATAACCAAGAGTATCGCAATACCTGAACCGACAGGCTCCGTGTTCTTTAGCCGCCAATCCGAATTCGATTAAATAGNCCAAGTCAGACCTTGAGGCATCTTCGGCATTGGCACCTATACTCTCAGCACCATGTGCCAGAGCAGCATCTATCGCCGCCGTCATATCCCTTATGATATCTCTTTTACCTTTCTTCCCTTGGAACTTGCCGTTAATCATCTGATTTGATGTAGAAATGGAAAGATTGAGATGCCTGATGGTGGGTACCAGTTTAAAAGCCATCTCAACATCAGATACAATGGCNCTTATCCATCCTCCNAGACGGATNGGGCTTAAGACTCCCCTCTCAGCTAATTCCAGATTAGCTGTAAGGTAATTCGATTCATGCCTAGTGGTGGGGAAACCAAATTCAGACTGAAAGACCCCCATTTCATTTAAGTAAAGGTTTATCATGGTCTTTTCCAGCTTGGACAGACCAAGCTTGGCGGTCTGCACCCCGTCNCGGTTAGTAACATCAANAAGATAAATCTCGGGCACTTGAGTCTCACCCCTTTTTGNTCTTTCTTCTNNTGANNTGANNCCANAATGCTATCANANTNCCCTCCNTTTTNGCAAATNCTNNCAGNCCNNTCTTTATGCTANAATAGTGAGATCACCGCAGCTTTTTTACTGTTAATAGGGAGAATCTGTGGAAGAACTGGGGCTTGGTCTCGACCTAATCATTGTTCTGGCCGCTGCCATAGCCGGTGGTATACTGGCCTACTGGCTTAGATTACCTATCATCATAGGCTATTTAGCGACCGGCATTGCCGTCGGTCCTTATGGCTTCGGTCTGGTTCGCGACTTAGAGACAATCAACGCCCTAGCTACCATCGGGGTAATCCTGCTCTTATTTACCTTGGGGCTTGAGTTCTCCTTAAACGAACTAAAGCGAATAGGCAGGATTGCCGTTTGGGGTGGTAGTGCTCAGATACTGCTTACAGCAGGGGTAGGCTTTGCCCTGGGTAAGCTGCTGGGGTGGGAAACAACCAATGCCATATTCTTTGGCTTCCTCATTGCCCTCTCAAGTACCATGATTGTGCTTAAAACCCTTATGGAGAGAGGAGAGCTTGATTCAGCACACGGACGGGTTATGATAGGTATCCTGCTAGTACAGGACCTGAGCTTAGTGCCGTTGATGATTATCCTACCAGCTATGGGTGGGGAGGAAGGCGTCCAACTATGGTCATCCCTAGGGATAGCCACCCTCAAAGCGACTCTTTTTATCGGAGTAATGTTAGTTCTAGGTATTTGGGGGCTACCTTGGTTGCTGGAACGAGTAGCCGGGAGACGCTCCCGAGAGTTGTTTTTATTGACTGTAGTCACCCTGTCTTTGGGAGCAGCCTTTGGCGCTCACTTCCTCGGTCTTTCTGCCGCTGTCGGTGCTTTTATTGCCGGTTTGCTCATTGGCCAGTCCGTCTTCGCCCGCCAAGCCGTTGCTGATATTGTCCCATTGCGTGACATCTTCGGCGCCCTCTTCTTCGTCTCCCTCGGCATGCTNGNTGATCTAAACTTTGNGNCTGATAATCNAGNCATTATTGCGCTGGTAGTNGTGGCCATCATCGNGGCTAAATTTATTATTTGNGCCATNATTCCTCGGGTTTTTGGTTATAGCCCCAAGACGGCTCTCTTTACCGGCATGGGACTAATCCAAATAGGAGAGTTCAGCTTTGTTCTGGCTGCGGTAGGCNTGGAAGTCGGCATTATTTCGCAGAACATATACTCTATCACTCTAGCCGCCGCTATCATCACCATGGGGCTGACGCCCTTTGCCTTAAATCTCNCTTCTACTCTCTACCGATGGCTGAGCCAAGGGGAAAAATCAGGATGGCTAATAGCCTCCCACCTTGACNCAGGTTGGCTGAGNAAGCAGCAGTTAGCGGGGCATGCCGTAATCTGTGGACATGGCCGGGTTGGCAACACCCTGACCAAGGTTCTAGAGCAGAGAAACCTGCCCTACCTGGTTATTGACATTGACCCTCAAGTCATCTCAAAATTACGTTCCCAGAGGATTCCCTGTATCTATGGTGACGCCAGCAATTCAGAAATATTGGCTCACACCGAGCTAAATGAGGCCAACCTCCTCATTTGTACCTTCCCCAACTTTATGGATGTAGAACTAACCGTCAGAAACGCTCTGAAAATCAACCCTAAACTTGATATTGTCGCCCGTGTTCACCGTGATATCGATGCTGAATTGATAAAGGGCATCGGTGTTTCTGAGTTGGTTCGCCCTGAGTTTGAAGCCAGCCTAGAGATAACACGTCATACCCTACACCGATTTGGCTTAACCACCGTTGAGATCCAACACATCCTTAACAACCTTCGAGAAGGAAGGCTGCCTTAAAGCTAAAAGCCAATGTAAATTCGGGGTGAGCTTGTGATATACTCTAAGCTGAAATAGATTAAGCAAAGGCCAGAAAGGTAGCAGTGACTAAAACAAAAGTAGGCATCATCAATATCACCGGTTATGCCGGCGTTGAGCTAGCTAGGCTACTTCACCAGCACCCTGAAGTTGTACTTACCTCGGTTACCGGGCGAAGCACCGCCGGTCAAAGGCTGGATAAGGTCTTCCCCCACCTTGTCGATATAGACTTAACTATAGAAGCCGAGCTAGACGATGTTGAGCTGGCCTTTTCCGCCATGCCCCACAAGGAAAGTGCCCCAGAGGTCATATCACTAATAAAGTCTGGCCTCAAGGTAGTTGACTTAAGCGCCGATTTTAGACTGAAAGATGCCGGGGAATACCCGGCTTGGTACAGTTTTACCCACCCGGCACCTGAGCTACTTAAACACGCAGTGTATGGCCTTGCTGAGCTATACCGATCTCAGATTAGCGCCACCCCACTGGTGGCTAACCCCGGCTGCTATGCCACCGGCGCTATTNTGGCTCTAGCTCCAGCAGTCAAAGAAGAGCTAACCATAGCCGATATTATAATTGACAGTAAGTCCGGTATCTCCGGTGCCGGACGAACCGTTAGCCTTAAAACTCACTACTCAGAGGCTAATGAAGATATTACTGCCTATGCCCTGTCTGGACACCGTCACCTGCCGGAGATTACTGCTGAGCTTGGGTTACTGCGTCCCCAGCCATCACCCACGGTAACTTTTGTCCCTCATCTGGTACCGATGACTAGGGGACTACTTACCACTGCCTATGCCCCACTTACGGATAAGGTGAGCCCCGACAAAACGGGAGAGGAGGAGCTAATAAAGCTCTATCGGAACTTCTACAAGAATGAACCCTTTACTAGAGTGGTAGATTTCCCACCACATACCAGACACACTTGGGGCTCTAACCTGTGTCTTGTTCACCCGACCATTGATAGGAGAACCGACCGGCTCATCGTCATTAGCTGTCTTGATAATCTGGTTAAAGGCGCCGCCGGGCAGGCTGTCCAAAACATGAACCTGATGCTGGGCCTTCCCGAAACCACCGGTCTTGAGGCACTGACAGTCTATCCCTAAGACATTTCTACCTGCCGCTTATTGCCTCTTTATCCATGCCCTGCTATGCTTTAGCCCGTGAAGAACAAGGCAGGTTTTGGCTCAACTGACTATGTTAAGATCACCATCTTAGGCTTTGCTCTATCAGCACTGTGGCAAAGTCTGCATACTATTATTCTGCCGCTGAGGCTTCTTGACTTTGTTGCCGAATCGCAGAAGAATACCTACCTCGGGATGCTCACCTTTGCCGGCCTAATCTTGGCGATGCTAGCTCAGCCGATAGCCGGCCTAATCAGTGACCGCTCCGGCTTTAGCTGGGGTCGCCGGCGACCGTTCGTCCTAGCAGGCGCCACACTACTTATCCTGCTTCTCCCCGGCATAGGACTAGCCGGTAGCTATGCTATTCTCTTTACCACCTATTGCCTGCTTCAGGTCAGCAGTAACACAGCACAGGGGCCATATCAAGGCTTTATTCCCGACCTAGTCCCTGAGGGAAAGAGAGGGCGAGCCTCTGGGGTCAAGACCCTGCTTGAGATAGTGGGCGGCGCCACTACCGTACTGATTTTAGGTATCTTTATGGACCGCTACGCCGCCGGTGAGGGAAGTGGGTGGTTGTGGCTAACTTTAGGAATACTGGGAACTGTATTACTTATAGTCACGGTGGCAACTGTAGTGATGGTTAAGGAACAGCCCAGTGTCGGTGGCTTCAAGCTATCAGTGCTGCCGACACTATGGCAAAGTTTCAAGATCGATCTAAGCGCCAACTGTGATTTTATCTGGTTTCTAGCTTCTCGTTTGTTTATTTTTATGGCATTTGCCACCATCCAGCAATTTACTCTATATTTCCTCAGGGATGTTGTTGGTGTCGCCGACCCAGCCGCGGCAACGGCCAGATTTTTAATATTGGCTGTGGTCGGCATGCTGACAGTGGTCTATCCTGCCGGACGATTATCAGACAGGATTGGGCGCAAGCCAATTGCCATCTCTGCCGGGCTTCTTGGTGCCACCGCCATTGCCATAATATTCTTTTCTCATAGTTATATCGCAATACTGGTCGCCGGGGGCATTATAGGCATCGCCATCGGAGCTTTTATGAGTACCAACTGGGCCTTAGCTACTGATTTGGTGGCTAAGGGGGAGGAGGCAAGATATCTGGGACTAGCCAATATGGCCACTGCTGGTGGTGCCGCCCTGGCACGCCTAATCGGACCGGTGATTGATTTCTTTAATGCCCAGAGTGCCGGGCTGGGCTATCAGGTTATGCTTGGGGCTTCTTTTTTCTATTTTGTTGCCGGGGCACTACTGCTTCTTAAGATTAAGGGCCAGCGCAACCAAGGAAGCGCAGCCCAACATCCCACCCCCACGTAATAGCCAACATCAGGATGATGTACTTCAAACTCTTACCGACCCAAGCTACCAAGATAAACTTCCAAAAAGGGAAGCGGAGAGCGCCAGCCACCATGCCAGCGACGTCAAAGAGAAGGAAAGGAGCTACGGCAAAAATAAAGATGGCCCAAGCTCCCCACCTCTTCATCCAACCCTCCACCCGGTTATACATTCGACCGGTTCTTACCATTCCGCGCCCACTATAGCCAGCCAAATAAGCGGTAATTTCACCAATAACTCCCCCTGTGGCACCAACTAGCCCAACCAAAACTGGGTTATAAGTAACAGCAAGAGGGAATACAACAAGAATACCAGGCACAGGTAAAATGACCGTAGCATTGGAGACCAAGCTGATCAGGAAAACTCCCAGATAGCCATAGCTTTCAAATTCCTCAATCTTCTCGGGATAACGTTGCGTAAGGATAAAGAGGCTAACGGTAATAGTTATGACCAGGAGTAGCACTAAGAGAGGAATACCTTTCGTTTTAAGCCAGTTACCTTCCTTTCCCCAGACTGACTCATCACTACCAGTGGTTTTTTTCATGTTAAGAGCTATTGTAGCACACTAAGAAGGAGAGGGACTAAACTCTCTACGCCATTGTAAGCTAGCTCTATCTCTGCTATACTTATTTCCTGTGCCCCCATCGTCTAGAGGCCTAGGACACCGGCCTTTCAAGCCGGCAACAGCGATTCGAATTCGCTTGGGGGTACCAATTACGACCCCGCTGTGACCACATTGACAAGATGCTATTCTTGTGTATACTTTGGGGAGAGGTGCTAGAGTGGGAAAGTGCCCCAATTGTGGTCGGGCGACTGCAAGAACGAAGGACTGGGCCTGCCAATGGTGTGGTTATCCCCTTTTGTCCGGGTTTTACAAAAAAATACCTGAGACCTTTAGTCAGCTGAAAGGGGAATCCCCACATAAGCCGAAATCTTCTGCAGGAGAGGAAACTGAGGCATCTGTTCGCCCTAATCATGCCTCTCTAATGCAAACACAAATGGCAGAGCCTGAACCTGAGCCAACTCCAGCGCCTGTACAAGTGCCGGAGACCAAACAAATGGCAGAGCCTGAACCTGAGCCAACTCCAGCGCCTGTACAAGTGCCGGAGACCAAACAAATGGCGGAGCCTGGACCTGAGCCAACTCCAGCGCCTGTACAAGTGCCGGAGACCAAACAAATGGCGGAGCCTGAA
>NZEH01000044.1 GCA_002690375.1 Dehalococcoidales bacterium | reverse complement strand
ATCTATAAGGAAGAACAAAGTAGCCCTCAAGGGGCCGGTTACCACCCCGATAGGCTCTGGTTTTAGAAGCATAAATGTTGCCCTGCGTAAGGAGTTAGAGCTTTATGCCTGTCTTCGTCCGTGCAAGAGCTATTCTGGAGTTCCCACAACCCATAAAGATGTGGATATTGTTGTCGTCCGGGAAAATACAGAGGACCTGTATGCTGGTATTGAGTTTGAGAAAGGGGCTCCCCAGGCGGCCGAGCTAATAAAACTACTTGCCAAAACACATGGCGTAGCGGTTCGAGCCGACTCAGGCTTTAGTATAAAGCCAATTTCCGAAACAGGCAGTCGCTGCATTGCCCGCTTTGCCTTTTCTTATACCCGTGCCAATAAAAGAAGCAAGGTAACGGCGGTACACAAAGCCAACATTATGAAATTCTCAGACGGACTATTTCTGTCAGTTGCCCGCGAGGTGGCCAAGGAATACCCAGATATTGAATTTGAGGACAGGATTGTAGATAACATGGCCATGCAGCTGGTTAAAAAGCCACATCAGTTTGATGTTGTAGTCACTCCCAATCTTTACGGTGATATAATCTCTGACCTGTGTGCTGGCTTGGTTGGCGGTTTGGGATTGGCACCGGGAGCTAATATAGGTGATAATGCTGCTCTCTTTGAGCCGACACACGGCAGCGCCCCCAAATATAAGGGCCAAAATAAGGCGAATCCCATGGCAATGATGCTCTCCGGAGTGATGATGCTACACCATATTGGAGAGAAAGATGCGGCTTGCCGGCTGGAGAAAGCGATAGCTGATGTTATTACTGAGGGCAAAAATGTTACCTATGACCTAAAACCTGATACTGAACAGGCTCAGGCTGTGGGCACTTCACAGGTAGCCGATGCCGTGATTGAAAAATTAAGGGAGTCAAAATAAAAAGGAAAGACCCTCTTATATAATCCAGTCCCCCTCCCTTATCAAGGGAGAGGGATATGAAGGGGGAGGGTTGCCCTGTATAAACCTATGGGGTATGAAGTTACCTAATAAAAAGCTAAAGAGGATAATTTGCTCAAAAAAATTAGTATTATCGGTGCTGGAAATGTCGGCTCAAGTCTGGCTCAACGTCTTGCCGAGAAGGGCTNCGANGATNTNGTTTTNCTAGATANAATAGAGGGTCTGCCTCAGGGCAANGCCCTGGATATACTTCAGTCGGCGCCTATCCTTGANTTTANCGGCTGCCTTACCGGAACTAATAACTANCGGGATACGGNTGGCTCGGATGTGGTTGTCATTACCTCAGGCGCTGGTAGGAAACCGGGCATGAGTCGGGATGAACTGCTCACAATGAATATGGCAAGTGTTTCTGAGGTTACCCGCAATGTAGTTAGNCANTCGCCCGACAGNATTGTTATNGTGGTTACCAATCCGGTAGATGCCATGACCTATCTGGCTTTGCGTGANAGCCGGTTGCCNCGAGGTAGAGTCTTGGGCTTNTCCAGTGTTCTNGATAGNTCTCGCCTTTCCAGCTTTATCGCCGCTGAACTTAATGTGCTNGCCTCAGAAGTATCTGCCCTCGTTNTGGGGGAACACGGNCGAAATATGGTTGTTATTCCCCGNCTGGCTACTGTTAAAGGCAGGCCACTAACCGAAATTCTACCTCAAGAANCTATTANGCGGCTGGTAGAGCGCACTATAAACGGCGGTGCTGAGATTGTNGGCTTGCTTAAATCGGGTAGNGCCTTTTATGCCCCGTCAGCGGCGGCGGCNCGTATGGTTGAGGCNATAGNCTTAGATAAGCAGGAAANCATGCCCTGCGCTGCTTATCTTNAAGGGGAATACGGCATAAAAGATACCGTTATCAGCGTCCCTGTAAAGCTGGGCAAGAGTGGCATTGAGCAAATAATAGAACTAGAGCTAGCAGGTGACGAGAAAAAAGCCCTAACTGATTCAGCCGAGGCAGTGAGGAAGCTCATAGATACNATGAAACTGGGATAGGTAGAAAGGGNGAAGCCCCTTNCCATATAATTANTCCCCTTCTCCTTNNAAGNAGANGGGGACTANAGGGGTGAGGTNGATAAACCTCAGATGAGAGAAATCAAAGCTAA
Organism: Dehalococcoidales bacterium; assembly: GCA_002690375.1. Next base: position 5,379 of record NZEH01000044.1, on the reverse strand, counting down.
AGATGTAACTAAAGCTGTTGCCCANCTCTGCCAGAGAGCCAACTTTGAGCTNGGTGAGGATGTTTTANCAGCTCTAAAAAAAGCNCGGCAGAATGAAGANTCCCCGTTGGGTAAGGATATATTAACCCAGCTTATAGAAAATGCTCAGATTGCTAAGGAAGAGAGGTTGCCGCTATGCCAGGACTGTGGTACAGCGATCGTTTTCCTTGAGATAGGCCAAAATGCTCATATTAATGGCGGNGACCTGTATNCTGCGGTGGCTGAAGGGGTTCGTCTGGGCTATACTCAGGGNTATTTGCGTAAATCTATAGTAAGGCGACCATTNTCNGACAGAATAGATACCGGTGATAATACACCGCCAGTTGTTCATACAGAAATAGTTCACGGTGACAAACTAAAGATTATGCTAATGCCCAAGGGGGGTGGTGCTGAGAACATGAGCATACTCACTATGCTAAAACCGGGTGCCGGNCGGCAAGGCATTATTGAACGGGTGGTTAAAGCTGTTGATACCGCCGGTGGCAATTCCTGNCCGCCCTTAGTTATTGGNCTTGGTATCGGCGGCACTGCTGAGAAGGCAATGCTTGAGGCTAAAAGGGCGTTACTGCGNCCGGTGGGTAGTCCTAACCCTGACCCTGAGGTTGCTCGGCTTGAGCGAGAAGTCTTGGCTGGTGTCAATGCGNTGGGTATTGGNCCGCTGGGNCTTGGTGGCACCACCACCGACTTGGCAGTGCATGCNGAGGTTATGCCTACCCACANTGCTAGCCTGCCGCTAGCCGTTAACCTCCAGTGCCACAGCGNCAGACATAAAGANGTGGTATTATANGGTTTACTTATCAGGNGTAGCTTGAAGGGNTAAAATNCCCTNAANCATAATCCTCCCNCTCTCNTTTTANGGAGAGNGGGATTAGGGGGTGAGGTAGATAGATAGTCTNAAAATTACCGCGCCAATTGATGCCAAAATAATAGAAAAACTGACCGTGGGTACNATGGTNCTTATCTCNGGGGNGGTCTATACCGCCCGCGACAACGCCCATCAGAGGCTGGTTGAGGCGCTTGAGAGGGGTGAGCAGCTGCCTTTTGACATTAAGGGTCAGACGCTTTACTATATGGGGCCATCTCCCCCTAGACCAGGGCAGGTTATCGGTTCGGCTGGCCCCACCACCAGTGGTCGTATGGATGCCTATACCCCGCCCCTTATTGCTGCTGGGCTGAGAGCCATGATTGGCAAGGGTAACCGCTCACCAGAAGTAAAGGAGGCTATTAAAAAATACAGGGCTCTCTACTTTGTCACTATAGGCGGTGCCGGTGCTTTGCTTTCAAAAGCTATCAAGAAGGCAGAGGTTATTGCCTATCCTGACCTGGGCATTGAAGCAATTAGGCGGCTTGAGGTGAAGGACTTGTTGGCTATTGTTGCCAATGACATTTATAAAGAGGACCTATTTGAGCAGGGCAGAGCCAGATACCAAAAGGGTAGATACTAAAGAAAAATCTCAAATCGCAATTTGGGAATGGCTATTGTTGAACAAAAGAGCTTTGGATATGTAGAAAACAAATACCATATCCGAATTCCCCCTGCATTAAAAGACCGAAAATTTGATTACGCTGTTATATATAGAGGCGAAGCCACAAATATCGAAGTTAATTTTTACAGTGGTACCGGTTCAAAACCAAGTGAAATCATAAGCTCGTATTCAGACAGAAACAGAGACCTAATATCAGCCGGATGGAAGTTCGTCTGGTTAACTGATGGACAGGGTTGGAAAAAGATGCAACGACCTCTTAAAGTCGGTATTAGTAATATCGATTATGTAATAAATACAAATTATCTAAGGCGTGGATACCCCGAAAATATAATACTTGGCACTTGAAAATTGTTCTATTGCTACTAGATTGCTACTAATAGAATGAGCTTGATATTTACACTAGCCTTAAAATACTCCTAATAGCAAGAATGGTATAGAGGAGGGAAAGGTGGACTGTGTTTTCTGTCAAATTGTAGACGGGAAGATACCCGGCGATATAGTTTATCAGGATGAAGAGGTGCTCGCCTTCCGTGATATTAATCCTCGAGCACCGGTGCATCTGCTTATTATTCCCAAAAAGCACTTTGCTTCCCTTAATCAGCTTACCGAAAAAGAGATGCCTTTACTAGGGCGTATGATTAGTGTGGCAAGGAAGCTAGCTAAGACAGAGAGTATCTTTGAGAGTGGCTATCGCCTGATTATAAACTGCGGCAAGGAAGGTGGACAGCTGGTACCACATCTCCACCTACATCTTTTGGGCGGGAGACAGCTTCTAGACAAGCTCAGTTAATTGTTGGTAGGCTTTTTGATGAGAGAAAGATGAGCAGTCCGACTATACTCTTGGCATCACAGATAGCGCCTGAGGCTATTAGCTCGGGAATCTGATCCAGAGCTACTCGGACCAGTTCAATATCTTCGGTGTCCTCGGCTATGAGCTGGGCGGGGCTAAGGTCGGTTGCCAGAAAAAGGTGGAGGTACTCTGTGCAGTAACCCGGAGAGGCATAAAATCCACCTAACTTGCTTACTTTCTTTGGCAAATATCCAGTTTCCTCACGAAGCTCTCTCTGGACAGTGCTAGGCGGATCTTCACCAACTTCAATGCCGCCGGCTGGTATCTCCAGCAGTTCTTTTTCTATTGGTTTACGAAACTGTTTGACTAGGAGCACATTATCATCGCTGTCCATGGCTACTATAGCTACACAGTCGCCGTGCTCTATAATCTCCCGTTTGGTCTGTCGGCCACTGGGGCACTTTACGGTATCAACCCGCAACTTTACTACTTGTCCACTATAGACCAGTCGACTTGCTAGCGTCTTTTCCATCAGATTAAACTTTCACCTCAAGGTGGCAAACCAGAGCTACTTCGTCACAGTTAGGAAATTGAGGACAACGATAGCATTCACCCCAGACCTTATGCGGCAGTTCAGATCTATCTACCAGAGAGAAGCCACACTTTTCAAAGAAAGCTGGGCGGTAGGTCAGGCAAAATACGGTGGCGATACCAAGTCTCTCAGCCTCCTTGAGGCAGGCGGCTATTAGCTTGTCGCCGAGCCCATGTTTCTGGCTCTCTTCAGAGACGACCAGTGACTTTATCTCAGCCAAATCTTCCCAATTAATATGCAGTGCAGCACAGGCCATTACCTGTTCATTTTGTCTCACCACAAAATAGTCCCTGATATTCTCATATATCTCGCTTAAGGGGCGAGCCAGCATCTCGCCCTTATCAGCGAAGTGGTTAATCAGTCTATGTATCTGAGCGGCATCATTGATTTTAGCTTTTTCTACTCGGTAGGTCATAAAACTATCCTTTTAGCTTTTGCTTAAGTGTGCTGTAGAAGAAATTCTTGGGACGGATTCTTAAGAATCTGATTCTACTCAAGCTGCGTTTTACTGTGATTGTAGCACCACTTGATAGCGGCAGAATTATGTGCCCATCAATACTTAAGGTTGTCTGGTGAGTAGTGTTAATCTTGAGCTTGACTGTGGCTGCTGGCGGCAGCACCAAGGCATAATCCAGGCTGAGATGAGGCAGTATCGGTACTAGCAGGTACTCATCAGCTTGTGGATGGAGAATGGGACCACCGGCGGCCAGTGCATAACCGGTACTGCCGGTGGCAGTGGCTGCAATTACTCCGTCAGCTTGATAGGTGGTCAATGGTACATCGTCAATACTGGCGGCAATACTGATAATGCGGGCTATTTCCCCTCGCGATACCACTACATCATTTAGGGCGTAAAATCTTTGGACGCTGTTGCGCTCTTCGTTATTATTATCGATAAGCTCTGCTTCAAGCATAATTCGCTCATCAATCCAGCTTTCTCCAGCTAGTATGGTAGGTAATCTGGTTATGACCTCATCAGGAGTAAGTTCGGTCATAAACCCTAGGTTGCCTAGATTTATACCGGTAATAGGGGTGCGATGGGGAGCCACTGCCTGAGCCGTCCGTAGGATAGTGCCATCACCACCAAAAGTCAGAATCAGGTCTGTGCCAGACACCTTTGTCTTAAGTTGCTCGCTTTCCCAGGCAGAGCTCAACCAGGTAGAAATACTGTTTGAGTCTAAAAATTCAGCTACTTTCTTTGCCAGAGGAAGAGCAGCTTTATTTCTTGGGTGGTAGACAATCCCAATATTTTTCATAAGCTTCGGTTTACTTTTAATGTCGTACAGGTGGTATCACTGCCTAAAGACTGAAAAAAGTGTAGCATTGGGACTATGAGGTGTCAAGATTAGAGACTAGTCTACATCGGCTTATCTACGTCTGGCAACAAATACTATCACCAGGCCGATGGCGGCGATAGCGATGGCCAATATGGGGGCCTTGCCAATCCATGCCGCCAGCCCGATATTGGATAGCAGGATAAGAATAGCTATCAGAATAAAGATAAAACCTAAAATCTGAAGTCGTTGGTGGCGAACCCCTTTTGCCACCGCTTGATTCTTTCGTTTTCTAATCTTGACTGGCGGTTTGCTTTCCTTTGCAGTATTCCCCCCAAGTTGCCTCATTCGCACTACCCCAAAGATGATGAGGGCAACCGCGATTATGATACCAATCTCCGCAAGTCCCAGTTTCATAACATAACTCTACCCTTAAGCTGACTTATGACTGTATAGCATAACATATTTAGCCAAAAAGGTTAAAGTAGAATAACGTACTCTTTTTAGACTGTGAAGGAGGAGCTTTCGGACTCTGGTTCACTCGTAGGCTGGTTCTGTCGATAGATGAAAGAGAAAATCTGAAAGCCGGCTCCAAGTACAATAAGAACAATGCTGAATGTTTGCAAGGGGGCTATGGAATTGCTGGCCAGTTGTTCCAGCCATATTCGGATAGGTGATGGCATATCAACCGCCGCTATCTGCATTTGTAGCTGATTTTTGATAATGAAAACGCTAACAAGTTCAAATACTCCGCAGGTAAGGAAAGTCGAGCCCAACCAGCGACTGACGCCGCGCACTCGGCGGTTAATAAGAATAATACCCGCAAGCGATAGCAGTAGGATGATGATGGAAATGGTAAAGACTGTCTGGGGATAGGCAATATAGTTTCTTATCTGCTCATTCTCAAGTGCTTTATCGGCATCTGCCAGTGCTTGAGTAATCTGTGCCGACATTCCAGGGCCTAACAAGTTTTCGTTAATCTCAAAGGTTGATGGTATCAGCCTGACAAAGTCTTCGTAAAACAGATCGAAGATCTGCTGAAGTTCAGACTCATTTAAGCCCAAGTCGGCCAATTCCGTTGGCGGTGACTTTCGCAATGCTTCCCACAGGGCATCATACAAGTCAGGGCTCTCTTTTAACTTTTCGATAGAGATTACGATGTCAAGACCTTGACTCTTCCCCAAAATGTAATCTGTA
>NZEH01000043.1 GCA_002690375.1 Dehalococcoidales bacterium | reverse complement strand
AACGAATAGGTCCTATCCTTCTCCCTTAAAATATCCGCTATCTTTTTAATCATTTTTACCCTTCCTGTTTTTAGTCTATAAACTGGCGATAGATTAACATATACTCACTTACTTGGCAAGCTTAAGGAGATAAGCTCAACTACAAAATTCATATTCATATTACCACATAAAGCTAAATACTCATTACGACAGAGCACTCTATTTGTCACTACCGTCTTTACCATGCTAAACTTTGTAATATATGGCAATACTGGTAACCAATGATGACGGCATATTCGCCCCCGGACTATGGGTACTAGCTAAGGAGTTAAAGAGTGTTGCCTCACTAGTAGTTGCCGCCCCAGATAGAGAGCAAAGCGCCACCGGTACCGCTATTACCCTACGCCAACCATTAAGAGTTCAAAGAGTACCCCCTATAATGCCAGACGTAGATACTTACTCAGTGGAGGGCACCCCCTCTGATAGTACCATCCTGGCTTTGGGCAAACTAACTAAGAATCGGGTGGACATGGTCATCTCTGGCATAAACAAAGGACTGAATCTGGGTGACGATATACTTCTCTCAGGAACAGTAGGCGCTGCTCTACAAGGCTACCTACGCGGTCTGCCAGCCATTGCCATCTCAATAGCTAGCGCCGATAGCCACTACTTGGACAATGCCGCAAAACTTGCTGCCTTGCTGGCCGGAAAGATCCTAGCTGGTACTCTGCCAATGGATATGTTTCTTAATATCAACCTGCCTGACTTGCCCCTTAATGAAATTAAAGGGTTAAAACTCACTCAACCGGCTCATAAGACTCACATTGATACCGTTGAAGAGGGGCACGATGGTCGAAGAGAATACTACTGGTTAGTGCGTCAAAAGCTGGGCACTAATATTGATAAAGATACAGATATAGGGACACTGGAGCAGGGCAACATCTCTATTACTGCCTTGCACACCACCTTGTTCCAAAAGCCCACCTTAGGCATCACCAATAGCCTGTGCTCAGACCTTTTCCGGGAGCTACAGCGAATAGGTTAAAAGATTTGACAAATTAACACTAGCTTTATACAATTAAACCGCTAGTTATTAGCCATCGACCATTTGGGCGGTGAGCCGAAAAGCGAGTTTGCTCATTTAAAACTACAGGTCGCTTGGATCAGATATGACCGAGACGGCAGTAATTCGAACTGTGTATTAATGCCTTCTCTGGCTGTATCAGAGAGGGTATTTTTATTTAAGAATGAGAATTAAATGATCAAAATAGGATTTATTGGTGCTGGAACAGTAGCCACCGCTCTGGCAGTCGGACTGCACAGCAAGGGCTATTCCATCGTAGCTGTATCCAGCCGAAACCAAACCTCTGCCACAAATCTAGCGCAGCTGGTTAATGGCTACCACGCCGTGAGCCACAATCAAGATGTGGCTGATGCGGCTGACCTTGTATTTATCGCCACTCCCGATGATGCTATTACTTCTGTAGCCACCCAAGTACAGTGGCGCCCGGGGCATAGTGTAGTCCACTGCAGTGGGGCCGACTCAACTGCTATTCTACTATCAGCCAGAAAATCGGGTGCTCACATTGGCGTTTTTCATCCCTTGCAAACCTTTGCCGATTTAAGAGAGGCTACGAAGAATATTCCAGGAACAACCTTTGCTTTGGAGGCTGAGGAGCCACTACTGGGCACACTTAAAGCTCTGGCGACTGCCCTTGGTGGTCATTGGATAGAGCTTGAAGCAAAAGACAGAGTGCTCTATCATGCAGCGGCCGTCTTTACCTGCAACTACCTGATAACCCTGATTAAGTTAGCTACTGACCTGTGGCAAACCTTCGCCATCCCACCAGGGCCGGCTACCCAATCATTACTACCTCTCATAAGAGGGACAGTCAATAACATTGATACCCTTGGTATACCAGGCTGCCTCACCGGTCCCATCGCCCGTGGTGATAGCGGGACAATTAAGAAACATCTTTCTGCTTTACAAAAAGTAGTCCCCGACTTAGTTAGCACCTATCAGGAGCTTGGACTTAAGACGATACCTATTGCCCTTGAAAAAGGGGGAATAAACCAGAAACAGGCAAACGAGCTTAAAGCCATTTTAAGACCGACTATATAAATTGGGAGGAAGTTAAGTGAGAACGATGCTTAAAAGCAAAATCCACCGGGCCCGTGTTACCGCTCTTAACATTGATTACGAGGGCAGTATTACCATTGACCAGAATCTCATGGAGGANGCTNANATCCTNCCCTATGAACAGACAGAGGTGCTNAATCTNAATAATGGGGCNCGNTTNATAACNTACGCTATTACNGGCAAGNGGCAANGCGGCCAGATTTGCCTAAACGGTGCCGCCGCCAGACTAGCCAAAAAGGGNGATATTATCATTATCCTTNCCTACTGCCAGATTGAAGATAGTGAGACCGNTAGTTTCCTGCCCAAGCTAGTTTATGTGGATAACAAAAATAATATCGTTGAGACTAAACGAGCCATTGAGGCGCTACCCATNTAAAGAGNATTAGAGAAAGGCACAGTGCCATTTAANCCATCTAGAGGAGAGTACATAATGGATGGAAAAGTCTGCATGATTACCGGTGCTAATTCAGGTATCGGCTTGTCTACAGCTAAAGGATTAGCCAAATTAGGGGCCACACTTATTTTAGTCTGCCGAAATAAAGAAAAGGGGGATAANGCTCTTAGAGAAATCCAATACGAAACCCAAAATGATAAGATTGACCTGTTACTAGCCGACCTTTCTTCCCAAAAATCTGTCAGAGATTTAGCAAGCAGTTTTAAAACCAAATACGATAAATTGGATGTTCTCATTAATAATGCCGGTACTTACTGTACTAAACGAACATTCACAGAAGATGGCATAGAAACTACTTTTGCCGTTAATCACCTAGCCTATTTTCTATTATCCAACTTGCTGTTAGATGATTTAAAAGCCAGTTCGTCTTCAAGAATCATCATTGTTTCCTCTGGGCTAGAACGCCAAGGAAAGATAAACTTTGATGATTTGCAATGTGAAAAGGGCTATTTCTTCGGCTATCGCGCCTATAGTCAATCAAAACTAGCCAATATTTTATTCACCTATGAACTGGCCCACAGATTAGCAGGAACTAGAATAACTGTAAATTGTCTTCATCCCGGTTTCGTAAAAACCAATTTAATCCGGACAAGACGTTTAATCACATTCCTCTTAAGCCCCCTCCAAATAACACCCGAAAAGGGAGCCGAAACAAGTATTTATTTAGCCAGTTCAGCCGAAGTTGNAGGNATTACTGGAAAATATTTTGNTANCAAAAAAGAGACAAAATCATCCAAAGGATCTTATGATGAGTCCATCAGTAAAAGGCTGTGGGAGGTAAGTGCCGAACTAACAAAGCTAGAGCTAAAGGAGTAAACAAATGCGGGTTACTATAAATCAGATAAGGCAAATGAAGCCTAAGGGTGATAAAATCGCCATGCTCACTGCCTATGACTACACTACAGCCAAGATAATTGATGAGGTGGGTATACCCCTTATTCTGGTTGGCGATAGCTTAGGCATGGTAGTCCTGGGCTATAGCTCAACCATACCGGTAACCATGGCCGAGATGCTGCACCATACCAAGGCAGTGGTCAGAGGGGCAAAACAGGCGATGGTAATTGGTGATATGCCCTTTATGACCTATCACATCACAACTCAAGACGCACTAAGAAATGCCGCCCGCTTTATCCAAGAAGGCGGTGCCCAGGCGGTAAAGCTGGAAGGGGGGCTAACCGTGGCTGAAAGAGTAAGAAGTATTGTTAGTTGTGGCATTCCGGTAATGGGCCACATCGGACTCACCCCCCAGTCCATTCACCAGCTTGGTGGCTTTAAGGCGCAGGGTAAAACACTAAATGCCGCCAAAGGGCTGATTAAGGATGCCGAGGCCCTGGAAGAGGCCGGAGCCTTTGCTATCGTCTTGGAGACCGTTCCGGCACAACTGGCTAAAGTGATTAGCCAGAAGGTCAGTATACCCACTATTGGCATCGGTTCTGGAGCCGGCTGTGATGGTCAGGTTCAGATTATAAACGATATATTAGGTTCATTTACCGACTTCGTCCCCAAGCATACTAAGCAGTATGCTAAACTCGCTGACATTATGTCAAATACTATTACTGAATACTATAATGAGGTAAAGATCGGCAGCTTCCCTACCGACAAGCAGAGCTTCTCTATAGGTGAAAACATACTAGCTGAGTTGAAATAAAACTAACCGAAAGGTTCGGCAAAGGCTGAAATGAAGAAAGAAAGAAAGCAACCATCTATTCCCTGTAATTCTTACTAGGAACTATTCCTTCTCACCCTCCCACCCTCAGGGATGATGTTGATAAACACTCTTATGAAAGTTATTGAAAAGATAGATGAAATGAAAAGGCTCAGGCTCAAGCTTACCGAGCCGGTTGGTTTTGTACCTACCATGGGCTACCTCCACCAAGGCCACCTGTCTCTGGTCAGACGAGCCAGCGTTGAAACTCAATCAGTAATAGTCAGTATATTTGTTAACCCAACTCAGTTTGGCCCCGGGGAGGATTTTAACCGATACCCCCGCGACCCAGAGCATGACCTAACATTATTAGAAAAAGAAAAGGTTGATGCTGTCTTTATGCCCTCGGCAGGAGAAATATACCGGCCACAATTTGATAGCTGGGTAGAGGTCGGCAAGCTAAGTCAACGATTGGAGGGCGCCAGCCGCCCCGATCACTTTCGAGGGGTTAGCACAATTTGCGCCAAGCTATTTAATATAGTTAATCCAGCTAGAGCCTATTTTGGGCAAAAGGATGCTCAACAGCTGGCAGTCACCAAGAAGATGGTTTCCGACCTCGCTATGAACCTGGAGATAGTTGCTCTGCCCACAGTGCGTGAGCCTGATGGTCTGGCAGTAAGCAGCCGTAACATCTATCTCAACCCCGAGGAGCGTCAGGCGGCCACTGCCCTCTACCAGGCACTTACTCTGGCTCAAAAGCTGTGGTCACAGGGTGAAAGAGACGCCAAACATCTGCGTCGGGGAATAACAGCCTTACTTAAGAAAGAGCCGCTGGCAGAGATTGATTATGTCTCTATCGCTAATCCAGAGACACTGGATGAACTAGCCAAGGTTACTTCCCCATCTCTGGTATCACTAGCAGTAAAAATCGGCAACACTAGGCTAATAGATAATGTAGTTCTAAGATGACCGCCAAGAAGTTCATAACGCCCGCTACACTCGCCAGGCATAACTTCACAAGTTCAAGTAGCAACGCTATTGTGTGGCCGCCTATTTTACAGGAATGAGTGGGGTTCACATACCAGAACGCGAGTACTACGACTTCCCGCTAAAATCACTTAACCTAACCGTCAACCCGTCTATCCTTTGGGTGCTATCTCCACGATAGGCTGGGCAATGATCCAAAGGCTGACCATGGTGTAGCCCACCATCAGTGCCAACATCGGGTACTGGCTGCGAAGAGCAGGCCGGCGCTCTCCCAACATCCTAAGGGCGATGGCGTGGGCGAGGTAGACGGCGATGATGTGCCCCACGACGATGGCGACCACGGCGGTGATCCAAGCAAACCTAGCATTGATGATGGCGATGTTGACTATGTAATCGGCGGTGCCAAAGAGGTTCCACCCGTAGCCCAAGGGATCCGAAGCCAAGGGGATGATACGCTGCCCCTGGATGAGCAGAAACGAGAGGTAGTGCGCCAAGTGGTAGGCCAGTGCAATAGGAATCAACGAATAGACGAATGCCCGTGCCATATCCCCGATGGGAACCCGGCTCCCGCTAGCTGCCACCATCAGAGCGGAGACTCCTAGGTATACCCCCACAAGTATAACCGGAAAGGCAACCAAGCCCAGAGTGAAGATGGTCGTAAAGCTAGAAAAGATATCGTCGTATAGCGACAAAATTATGTTTCCCCATACAGGAGTTGCCATAAACCCATCGAAAGTAACTGTTGCCAACAGCAACACCACGAAGGCCATCACGGATGGTGAGACAGCTTCGTTCCTCAGTAGCCCCACCGCGAAGGGACGCAAGTTCAGCTCCCGTTGCCCGGGCAGCGCTTTGTGGAAACAGTCATTACAGCCGATACACAGGCCATCCTGGTCCAAGCACTCTGCCGGACAGCTATGGCACACTTCGCGGGCGGTCACCCGGAGTTCCGTCGGAGCGAAGCGTGCCAAAAAGCCAAAAACAATAGCGAAAGCCTCCCCGTAGCGAAGCCACTGCTCTTTGCCAAAGAGGAGCATCCCGCCCCATGTGATTAAGGAATAGATAAGAGCCATCTGTGCGATACGGGCCGGCATCGCCGATTCGGTATAGACTACTTCAACCCAGGCGAAACCCAGAAAGAAGAGAAGGCCTGGCCACACCCCCAGT
>NZEH01000042.1 GCA_002690375.1 Dehalococcoidales bacterium | reverse complement strand
GTCCGTCTGAGAATTTCATAATGTTGGCTTTGTGTACCGCCGTTACCTTGCTTCTTTTATTGGCACGGGTATAAGAAAAGGCAAAGCGAGCAATGCAGCGACTACCTGTTTCGGAAATCGGCTTTAGGCTAAAGCCTGAGTCGGCCTTAACCGCCACGCCATGTGTTTTGGCAAGCAGTTTTATTAGCTCTGCCGCTTGTGGGGTCTCCTTCTCAAACTCAATGCCAGAATATAGATCCTCTGTATTTTCCCGGACGACAACAATGCCCACATCTTTACGGGCTGTGGGAACTCCAGAGTAGCTCTTGCATGGGCGAATGCAGGCATAAAGATCTAATTCCTGGCGCAGGGCGACATTTATGCTTCTAAAACCAGAGCCTACCGGGGTGGTAACCGGCCCCTTGAGGGCTACTTTGTTCTTCCTTATAGATTCAAGCACATGAGTCGGCAGTGGCGTACCATACTTTTCCTGAACGCTAGCACCAGCATGAACCACATCCCAACTAATGGCAACGCCTGTTGCTTTTAGAACCCGCTTGGTGGCCTCGGTGAGCTCAGGCCCAATGCCGTCACCAGGAATAAGGGTTATGTTATAAGCCATTACCGTGTCTCCATCTATTGGTTGACATTGTTTACTAACATCTATGACTCACACCCATACGGGGCAAAGCCTCCAAACTCGACCTAGGGTAGGAGGGCGAGAAACAACCCCACTGCTTCACAAGTTATAGCTTAAAGTCACCATACTTTTTGATATACGGGATAAGACCACCTTCATTGAGAATACCGAGCATCACCTTTGGAATCATCTTGAAGGTAAGCTGATTGCCATTGGTCTTATCCTTGACTGTGCCGGCTTTAAGATCTATCTCTAACTCATCACCATCATCAATTTTATCAATATCACAGAGCAGCACCGGCATCCCCAAGTTGATGGCGTTTCTAAAAAATATACGGGCAACTGATTTGGCCAGTATAGCACTTACGCCAAGCATTTTGATAACCAGCGGCGCATGTTCTCTTGAAGAACCCAGCCCAAAGTTAGCACCGGCAACAATAAAGTCTCCGGGCTGTACCCGGGAAACAAAAGTCGGGTCGGCATCTTCCAGAGTGTGCTTAGCCAGCTCAGGAAGATTGCTCCTTAAGTGCGCCAGCCGCCCGGGGACAATGTGGTCAGTAGAGATACTATCGCCAAACTTAAAGACTCGGCCGCAAAGCATCTAAACTACCTCTCGAAGGAATATTTTTACTCCCAGCATCTAAATTACCTCTAGAGTATACTTTCTTTACCTAAAGTCTATACTACCTACCCAAAGCCAAAGCTCTCGCCTAGTAACTATACTATCTCTTCAAGGGCAAGGCTCTCCCGCTAAACAACTATATTACCTCTCTAGGATCGGTGATTTCACCGGTAATTGCCGTTGCCGCTGCAGTAGCCGGACTGCCCAGATAGATAAAGGCATCAGGGTTACCCATTCGCCCTTTAAAATTCCGGTTAGCCGTAGATAAGCAGACCTCGCCCTCAGCCAGCACCCCCTGATGCAGCCCCAGACAAGGGCCACAGCCGGGCGGTAAGATAACAGCCCCAGCCTGAATCAGGGTAGCAATATAGCCAGCACTAATAGCCATCGGCAGAACCTGCCGTGAAGCTGGGGCGACAATTAACCTGGTCCCAGATTGACACTTTTTACCCTCTAGGATAGCTGCCACCACCGCCAGGTCTTCAAGTCGCCCATTAGTGCAGGTACCGATGAACACCTGCTGGATTTTAATCCCTTTAAGTTCCTTAACCAGAGCCGTATTATCCACAGTGTGGGGTTTTGATAGCGTCGGCTCAAGACAAGAAGCGTCAATCTGAATGGTCTTTTCATAGCTAGCGTCGGCATCCGGGGAAAGAGAGCGATAATGGTCGTTCCTTCCCTGCTCTACTAGATAATCCTTGGTAACCTTATCCGATGGGAAAAGTCCTACTTTGGCCCCTGCTTCAACTGCCATATTAGCTATAGTTAGACGCCCAGAGATAGACATCTTGGCTACAGTGTTACCGCCAAACTCCAGCGCTTTATAGCTAGCACCATCAGCGCCGAGCTGTCCGATAAGGTGCAGAATGAGGTCTTTAGCCGAGACACCTTCCTGAAAGTTGCCCGATACCACTACCTTAATGGTCTCTGGAACCCGAAACCAAGTTTTACCCAAAGCGAAGGCGACAGCAACGTCAGAGGAACCCATGCCGGTAGCAAAGGCACCAAGAGCGCCAGCAGTTACTGTATGCGAATCAGCGCCAACGATAATATCGCCCGGTTCAGCCAGAGATTCAGCTACCAGCTGATGACAAACACCCTCCCCCACATCATGGAGTAGGCTACCGGTCTGTTGAGCGAAGCGGCGCAGCAGAATATGGTCGGTAGATAGCTGACGATTGGGGCTAGGGGCAGCATGGTCAAGAAAGAGGGCGGTTTTTTCTGGATTGGCCAGCTGCTTAAAGCCACTAGTCCCAAACTCCTTTACTGCTAGTGGGCCAGTAGTATCCTGAGCAAAAACCAGGTCAATCGGGGCAATAATAATGTCTCCCGCCCAAGCATCACTGCGGGATTTTTCACTTAAGATTTTCTCGGCTAATGTCTTAGCCACAGTTATACCCTGTTACTTTACCACTTGAAATCATTTAACACTCCACCCCTTTATCCGGGAATGGGAGCGGAAGGATAAGCTTTGAAGGACTAACCAATGGTAGCCAAGACATCATCCTTGGCGACACGGTCACCACTCTTGAAATTTATATCTTTAATCTGCCCGCTAACCAGCGCTGGCAAGTCAATCGCCATTTTCATCGCTTCCAAGACAACTACGGTATCACCAGCCTTGACCTCATCACCTACCTTAACAGCATAGTTCAGTATCATACCCGGCATCGGCGCCGCTATAGCCGTCCCTTCAGGTTCCTCCTCTGCCGGTGGGGGTATTGTTGCCGCTTCTTTAGTCGGCGATGGGTCGACAGTAGAAGCACCGACTGATTCAGTGCCAGAACTTACCCTTCGATATAAGTATGGCTCGAACTCAACGTGTACTTCTTTCTCTCCCAGTTTGCCCGCCTTTGCCCTGTCGATAAGCTCATCCTCACGCTTTACATCCTCCAAGGTCTTAGGCTTTGTCTCGGGGGGTGGCGTCTCCAGCCCATACTTCCACCTGAGAAAACGCATGCCGGTGGTAGGATACAGGGCATAGATAAGTACATCACCAATACCCTGGGCAATACCCTCGGTCGCCTCGTAAGCTTTCTCTAGCTCTGGCTCAAGAACATCTGCCGGTCGGCTGGTAATCGGCGTCTCTCCCCGCTCATAGCCTTTAAGTACTATTTTCTGGACTTCGGGGTCAATCGGGGCTGGTGGCTTGCCGTATAGCCCATAACAATAGTCCTTTACTTGGGCTGATATTACTTTATAGCGGCCGAAGAGGACATTCTGCACCGCCTGAATGCCGACAATCTGGCTGGTAGGCGTCACCAGAGGCGGGTAACCCAACTCTTTTCTCACTCGCGGTAACTCCTCATATACCTCGTCAAGACGGTCCAAGGCATTAGCCTCTTTTAATTGGGCTACCAAATTGGATATCATGCCACCCGGAACCTGGTGCACCAGCACCGCGGTATCAATAACCGCCATTCGGGTAGTACTCAGAAAGTCACGATACTTGGGGGCTATAGATTCAAAATACTGCCCCAGCTTGAGCATGTGGGCCAAATCAAGCCCAGTGTCTCTGGATGTTCCTTGAAGGGTGACCACAACAGGCTCAATGGCCGGATGTGATGAGCGCAAGGCAAAGGGAGCCAGGGCAGTATCAATAATATCTACACCAGCCTCAATAGCCTTAAGGATACTCATAGACGCCATGCCGCTGGTGTAGTGAGTATGCAGTTGTATCGGTATCTTTAATACTTGCTTAAGTGCTTTAATCAACTTATAGGCATCATCAGGAGATATAAGACCAGCCATATCCTTGATACACAAGCTGTCGGCTCCCATATCCTGAAGAATAAGCGCCTTTTTTACATAATAGTCAAGATGATAAACCGGCCCGCCCATCTTCGGCTCGGTCAGTGAGTAGCATAGTGTCAGCTGGGCATGTTTGCCACTCTCTTTAATCGCCACAAGTGCGGTCTCAAAGTTGCGCTCATCATTCACGGCATCAAAAACCCTAAAGATATCCATGCCCAATTCGGCGGCATGACGGACAAAAGCGGAAACGATATCATCAGCGTAGTTACGATAGCCTACTAGATTCTGCCCCCGGAGCAGCATCTGAAGTGGAGTACCCGGTATCAGCTTCTTTAGGGTGTGCAACCTTTGCCACGGGTCTTCATTAAGGAACCTAGTAGGGACATCAAAGGTGGCACCACCCCAAACTTCCATAGAGTAAAAGCCTGCCTTTGCCATCTCTGGGGCAATAGGCACCATATCCTCGGTGCGCATTCTAGTAGCCAGCAGTGATTGGTGCCCATCACGCAGGGTAAGATCGGTAATCTTTAAAGAACGCTCCGTCATCTCTACTTTCACCTCACCTTTCTGCGAAATCCTAACTTGCCTTCGTCATTGCGAGTGAAGACGAAGCAATCTCCACTCTATTATCCCTCTTCCTTAGGATTGCTTCGCTCGCTACCGTCCCCTCACAATGACCTTTGCCTTTAGTTTTCCTCTATGGTTTTAGTCATTAGTGCTTGTTATTTGTTTAGAATTTAGCGCCTTGTGCTTAGTATTTCCCTTCTACAGCGGAATATTGCCGTGCTTTCTGGGTGGATTGCTCTGTGTTTTATTCTTTAGCATCTCCAGCGCCTTAATTAATTTGGGGCGTGTCTGCCTGGGGTCAATGACATCATCAATATAGCCCCTAGCAGCCGCTTCATAAGGGTTATCAAATTTATCCTTATACTCACTAACCAACTTCTGTCTTGTTTCTTCCGATTGAGCTGATTCACTAATAGCCTTTCTAAAGATGATATTCACCGCCCCTTCTGCCCCCATGACGGCAATCTCTCCTGTGGGCCAGGAATAGTTAATATCACCACGCAGGTGCTTACTACTCATTACTATATAGGCACCTCCATAGGCCTTACGGGTGATAACAGTAACCTTAGGCACAGTAGCCTCAGCATAGGCATAGATAAGCTTGGCGCCATGTCGGATGATACCGTGGTGCTCCTGGGCNGCTGAGCCNGGCATAAAGCCNGGGACATCAACAAAGCTGACCAAGGGGATATTAAAGCCGTCACAGAAACGAACAAACCTGGCCGCCTTAACCGAAGCGTCAATATCAATAACGCCAGCTAAACAGACTGGCTGCTGGGCGACGACGCCCACTGACCTGCCGTTTAGTCGGGCAAAACCAACAATAATATTGGGCGCAAAATGCTGGTGCACCTCCATAAAGTCGCCATTATCAACCACGCTTACGATTAGCTTCATCATATCGTAAGCCTTCTTGGAGTCATCCGGTATCAAACCAAGCAAGTTCTCATCCGTCCGTTCAGGGTTATCACTAGTCTCAACTTTAGGCAGAGGAGCTTTATTACTCTGTGGCAAAAAACTCAAAAGTCGGCGCACCGCCTCAAAACACTCGGCTTCACTATCAGCTATAAAGTGAGCAACACCGCTCTTCTGAGCATGAACCTCGGCTCCACCCAGNTCCTGATGGCTTATTTCCTCACCGGTAACCGCCTTAACCACATCAGGGCCAGTAATATACATCTGGCTTATCCCCTTAACCATAAAGATAAAATCGGTTATCGCCGGGCAATATACGGCGCCACCAGCGCTTGGCCCGACTACCACCGACAGCTGTGGGATGACCCCCGAGCACAGGGTATTCCCAAGCAGCATTTCACCGACACCACCAAGACTCGCTACACCCTCTTGAATACGCGCCCCACCAGAGTCATATACAGCAATTATGGGCACCCCGCTAGTGAGAGCCATATCCATAGCCTGGCAGACCTTTTGCCCCACCACCTCGGATATTGAGCCGCCAAGGACAGTAAAATCCTGTGAATAGATAAAAACCAGCCGACCATCTATCTTGCCACTGCCGCTAATTACAGCATCACCCAAATACTTTTGTTCTGCCAGCCCGAAGTCAGTTGCCCTATGGCTGATAAGAGCGCCCAGTCCATTAAAACTTCCCGGGTCAAGCAAAAGCTCAAGCCTTTTCCGCGCGGTTAGCTTCCCCTGTGCCTGCTGCCGTTCAGTACGCTCTTTACCGCCACCAACCTCAGCCTGCCTTTTTAGTCTGGTCAGGCTATCCAGTTTATCATTAGTCGTCAATTAAACTAACACATCTCCTAAATAAATCTTGAACATAGCTACGAGTAATCATAGCACACCACTTATCACAGGGCAAATTATACCCCACTTGGAAAGGTTTGCAATTAGAAGAGACAACGTCTGTNTTAAACCAACTGTATAGCTCAATTGCGAAGGCTTGGCTCACCAAGCTCATCAACTTGAACATATAAGTGATATAGAATATAATCTAGTGATTACTGAGCCCATTTTTAGGTGATAATAAGCACTACCGGGGAGCCTGTGTTGACCAACATAAAGAAACAATTAGACGATATTCTGTCACGATACAGCAAGAATAGAGAGAACCTCATCCCCCTACTCCAAGAAGTCCAAGAGGGATTTGGTTACCTGCCAGAAGAGGCTATGGAGCTGGTCGCTGACTTTCTCAAACTATCCAATAGCACTATCTATGCGGTTAGCACTTTCTATGCCCAGTTCAAGTTTACTCCTACCGGCAAGAGGCTGGTCAAGATATGTCGTGGCACCGCCTGCCATGTTCGAGGTGGGGCACAAGTCCTTCGTGAGGTAGAGAAGCAGTTGGATATCAAGCCGGGGGAGACTACTAAGGACTTAGAGTACACCCTAGAACTAATTGCCTGTTTTGGCTCGTGTGCCTTAGCCCCGGTCATGGTGATTGATAATACTGTTTACGGCAGAATGACAACTACCAAAGTAGGGCCCACCTTGGCGGACAACANGAAGTAGTCACATTGAGGTAGTATAGTGATTTTTGATGAGCTACGAACTCGGGCAAAAGCNGAATGGAAAGCCCNAANGCGCAGTGACAGACCCCGTATTCTTATNGGTGCTGCTACCTGTGGNCAGGCNGCTGGAGCNTCCANTGTNCTTGAGACTATNAGCACNGAACTAGCCCNGCATAATATTTCAGCCAGCATAACCCAAGTCGGCTGCATCGGGCTTTGCTACGCNGAGCCTTTAGTAACCATAGNTAAGCCAAACCAGCCTGCNATCTTTTATGGTAATGTCACCCCAAAAATTACACTCCGGCTNATTGAAGACTATATCNTAAATGANAACCCCCGTCCTGACCTGGCTCTAGGCACTATTGGNNACGACGAGTTTAAAGACATCCCCAAGCTCTTCNAGCTACCGATGCTCAAATCACAGACACGCATCGCCCTACGCAACTCGGGGCTTATTGACCCAGAGAATATCAATCACTATATCGCTAACGATGGTTATCATGGTTTAGCTAAGGCACTCAAAATGACGCCAGAAGAGGTAATCCAAGAAGTAAAAAAGTCAGGCCTACGCGGTCGCGGCGGCGCCGGTTTTCCCGCCGGTCTCAAGTGGGAGCTATGCCACAAGTCTCCGGGCGAGACAAAATACCTAATATGTAATGCTGATGAAGGTGACCCTGGTGCCTTTATGGATAGGTCACTACTAGAGGGCGACCCCCATGCTGTTCTGGAAGGGATGCTCATCGGTGCTTACGCCATTGGAGCTAGTGAGGGCTACATCTATATTCGTGCTGAG